>RDXA01000376.1 GCA_004292705.1 Sphingomonadales bacterium
CCCCAGTCTCGTGCCACAGATAAAACGGCGTAAAGGCCAGCCCCGCCCCGACCGGCGCGGGAACGCCAGTCAGGAAACCGGCGGATTTGTGCGGCTGGTCGTCCACATCAATCCTGGCGTTGAAGCGTGCAAGGCGCAGCGCGCAGCAAATGGCAAAGGCGAGCGCCGCAAACCAGCCGAACGTCGGCCAGTCCTGCAACGACCACATGAACAGAATCAACGCCGGAGCAACGCCAAAGGAGAGCGAATCGGCAAGACTGTCGAGTTCCGCGCCAAACCGAGACTGGGCATTGAGCAACCGGGCAACCCGCCCGTCGATCCCGTCGAGCACGCCCGCCAGCACGACCAGCCCGATTGCATAGGCCCACTGCCCGTCGGTCGCGAAGCGGATGCCAGTCAGGCCCGAACACAGCGCCGCCGCCGTGATCGCGTTGGGTAGCATAGCCCGCAATGTCAGCCCGCGCGCATTGGCCTCTCGCCCTTCGGTCTCGTCCTCGTCCTCGGCCGCCTTTGGCCCAAGCCGCGCGGGAAAAAAGCGCGCGCCCGGCAGTTTGCGAACGCGGCGTTTCCGCTGCCTTGGCGGAACGGCAGGATCGCTCATTGCGCAATCCCCTCTATCAGCCCGCGCTGGCCGACCTCGGCGATCACCGTCTCGCCCGCGATTACTGTCTGACCGATCATGACCTTGGGATCGGTCCCGGCGGGAAGATAGACATCAACGCGGCTTCCAAACCGGATCAGTCCGACCCGCTGCCCCTTGGCCAGCATGTCACCCGGCTTGACGAAAGGCACGATGCGCCGCGCGACAAGGCCCGCAATCTGGGTGAAACCGAGTTTGAGGCCGTCGGTCCGCTCAACCAAGATATGCTGGCGCTCGTTTTCTTCGCTGGCCTTGTCGAGTTCGGCGCTCATGAACCGGCCAGGAATGTAAACCACGCGCCGCACGGTACCCCCGACCGGTGTGCGGTTGATGTGAACATCGAACACGCTCATGAAGATTGACACCCGCGTCACCGGTCCCGAGGCAAGCCCGGTGAAGCCCGAACCGTCGTCGATCTGCAACTCCAGCGGCGGTTCGACCTCGCCAATCAGCATCACCGTGCCATCAGCCGGAGAAATGATCGCCGCATCGCTCTGCGGCACTACGCGTTCGGGATCGCGGAAGAAGGCAAAGATGCCGGCCGAAAGCAACAGCAACGGCCAGCCGATGATTTCCCAATCGAGTATGAGAAGGAAAAACAGGCTCACCGAAATGGCGATCAGCCCGAACCTGCGACCCTCCGGGTGGATCGCAGGCCATTCCCAGACCGCTTCGCCGCGGCCTTTGTTATCGACGATCTCGCCTGCCATGGCTTATGCTTCTAGGGACGCCCGCCTGCCCCCGCAAGGCAGGTCGGCCTATCAGGCGACCTTCCGTACGAACACGGTGCCAGCCGAATAGCCCGCACCGAACGAGCAGATCAGGCCGGTGTCGCCCGGTGCCAGATCCTGGTTGTGCTGGTGAAAGGCGATGATCGAACCTGCGCTCGAGGTGTTGCCATAAGTGTCAAGCACGGTCGGGCTTTCGTCTTCGCTGGCTTCATGCCCCAGCACCTTGTGCGAAATCAGCCGGTTCATGCCTGCATTGGCCTGATGCAGCCAAAGCCGCCTCAGGCCCTCCGGGTCGATTCCAAGGCGGGTCGCTTCATCAAGGATCATCTGGGCAACCATCGGCACCACCTCCTTGAACACCTTGCGGCCTTCCTGAACGAACAGCTTGTCGGGCGTGCCAGCAGTCTCCGGCGCAGCGCGATTGAGGAAGCCGAAATTGTTGCGGATATTGTTCGAAAAGACCGTTTTCAGCTTTGTGCCGAGAATCTCCCAATGCTGCACCGGGGCAATGGCTGCGTCCTCCACCAGCACCGCCGTCGCCACGTCGCCGAAGATAAAGTGGCTGTCGCGGTCGCGCCAATTGAGGTGGCCCGAGGTGATTTCGGGGCTGACCACCAGCACGCTCCGCGCATTGCCCGCACGAATGTAGTCGGCCGCCGTCTGAATGCCAAAAGTTGCCGAGGAGCAGGCGACATTCATGTCGAAGCCAAAGCCCTCGATGCCAAGCGCCTGCTGGATCTCGATCGCCATCGCCGGATAGGGGCGCTGCATATTGGAGGCTGCGCACAGCACCGCGTCGACATCCGCAGGCGAGCGTCCGGCGCGATCAAGCGCCTGCCGCGCTGACGCAACACCAATCTCCGCCATCACCGATAATTCGTCATTCCTGCGCTCTGGCAAGCGCGGACCCATGACATCCGGGTCAAGGATCGGTGCCTTGCTCATCACGTGGCGCGCCTTGATCCCGCTCGCCTTCTCGATGAACTCGGCCGATGAATAGGTCAGCGGTTCGGCATCGGGATTGGCGGCGTTGTGCCGGTCGACAAAAGCGTTGAAACTCGCAACCAGCTCTTCATTGGTGATGCTGTCGGGCGGCGTGAACAGGCCAGTGGCAGAAATGACCGGGCGACCTGTCAGCGTAACGTGCGTTTCCTGCATGGAACTCTCTTGGTTCGGAAGGGCGCGGCCTTAATCCTGCGCTGGCCGCGCTGCAAGTCTTGCAAGCGCAATGTCAGTGCGCGGTCAGATTGCGGGGGTCGGCTCGGGCGTCTGGTCGAGCACCTCGCGCAGCAGCGGATTGGGAAAGGTGCGGGCAATGGTCACGGCGTAGAATTCCTCCGTCAGGCCGGGCAGCTGAGCGAGTTCGTAAAGCACCCCTGCCGCCAGTTCGTCGCGCACCACGATTGGCGGGATCACCGCAATCCCCGCATCGGAGCGGGCGAGCAGGCGCAGCATGGCCATGTCATCGGCTTCTGCGGCGACACGCGGGACAATGCCGAGCCGCTCGATCAGCGCGTCGAACCCGGCGCGCAAAGCGGTTTCGGGTGTGGGGAGAACCAGCGGCGCACGAGCCAGCAACACCGGAAGCCCCTGAGCCGCCAGCGCCAGACGGGTTCGCGCCCCGACGAGGCTTACCGGTTGTTCGGCTATGCGCCGCACCAGATAGGGGCTCGCCGCATCGCGCGCGGGCACCTGATTGGTCAGCAGCACATCAATCGTCATCGCCTCCAGCGCCCGCAGCAGCGAACCTTGCGTGCCCGAACGCAGCACCACTTCGACATCGTCACGGCCCAGCAGGGGTCCAAGAAATCCCATCTGGAAATTGCGCGACAGGGTCGCCAGCGCACCGATGCGCAGAACCTTGCGCTGTCCGCCGACCGCGCGGAAGGTGGCCGTCAGCTGTTCGGAAGCCCGGAAAATCTGATCGGCATAGTCAAGCGCAATCCGCCCTGCCTCGGTCAGCACCAGATTGCGCCCGCGTCGCTCGAATAGATCGTGCCCGAGATCTGCCTCGAGCGCCTTGATCTGGGTCGAGACCGCGCTCTGCGAAATGTTGAGAGCACGCGCGGCGGCAGTGAGCGTGCCTTCGCGCGCGACCGCCCTGAACAGGCGCAGGTGATGGAGATTGAGTGTCGCCAAGGCAAGTTTCCACAAAATCGTTCGGTTCAAAAGAACGTTTGACGATAAAATATGTATTTTCTTTAATTTCGTCCACCCCCTATCCGGCAGAGCGTCTGCAAACCCTTCTTGCCGCCGGAGTGCTCGCTTCATGCCCGACGCTATCGCCCTGACCATGCTGGCGCCGCTCGCGCTTGTCCCTGTCATCCTGATCGCCCTCATCCGTCCCGGCAAGCGTCCCGGCAGCCTGCCGCGCTGGTCGGAAGGCGCGGCCTTCGCCGGTTTCGCGCTGGCTGTGGCAGGGCTTGTGCAGACCGCGCTCACCTCCTCCGCGGGCCTTGCGCTGCTTGATGGCCCGATCTCGTTCGCACTGCGCAGCGATCTGGTGAGCGCGAGTATGGCGAGCCTCGTCAGCTTCATCGCCTGGATCGTCATGCGGTACAGCCGCACCTATCTCGATGGCGAGGCGCGCGAAGGGGCCTTCCATGGTCTGATGCTGACCACCCTTGCCGCGGTGCTGGTGTTCGTGCAGGCCGCAACGCTGCCGACCATGATCATCGCAGCGGTCGCGGTCGGCCTGACACTGAAGCGCTTGCTCTTGTTCTACGCTGACCGGCCCGAGGCGCAGCGTGCAGCCACCAAGTTCGCCGCCGTGTGGCACACTGGCGACATGATGCTGGTGATCGCCGCCGGACTGCTGTTCGCTCAGTTCGGCACGCTCGATCTGGCTATCCTTCCGGCCGCTGCCGCCGCCTCTGGCCTCGGCCTTGCTGGCACGCTCGGCATTGCTGCCATCGTCGCTGCGGCGGCCCTGAAGACGGCCGCATTCCCCCTGCACGGCTGGCTGACCGAGGTGATGGAAGCCCCTACGCCCGTGTCGGCCCTGCTCCATGCCGGGATCATCAACTCCGGCGGCGTGCTGCTCATCTCCGCTGCAGGCCTGGTACAGCAAAGCACAGGGGCCATGGCTGCACTGGTGATGATTGGCGGCTTCACCGCACTGTTCGGTGCTGCCGTGATGCTGACCCAGAGCGCAATCAAGACCGCGCTCGCCTGGTCAACGGTCTCGCAGATGGGCTTCATGCTGCTTCAGTGCGGCCTCGGCCTGTGGACGCTGGCGCTGCTGCACATCGTTGCCCACTCGCTCTATAAAGCGCATGCCTTCCTCTCCTCGGGGAATGCGGTGGCCGAGGTCGCAAACATTCGCCGCCCCGGCGCTGTCGCCGTGCCGAGCGTTGCCGCAGTGCTCAAGAGCTTCGCGCTTGCCTTGGCGATTTTCGCAGGGATTGCGGCCACCTTCACCGCAGCCTTCGGCCCCAAGTCGCCGCAGGCCTTGGCGCTGGGTGCAATCCTGATCTTCGGGGTCGCCTACCTTGTGGCTCAAGGACTGGCAGACCGCGCCCCGGCCCAACTGACCAAGCGCACAGTCGCAGCCGCGCTGGCGGCGGCAATCGGTTACTTCAGTTTCCAGACCCTCGCACAAGCGATCTGGGGGCCGATCCTGCCCGCTGCCCCCATGCCGACCGAGCTGGAATGGGCGCTGCTCGTGGTCGCGGTCGCAAGCTTTGGCCTTGTCGCCTTCGCCCAAGCGCTGTTCCCGCTGTGGGCCCACCACCCCGCTACCGCCGGACTGCGCGTCCACCTTGCGAACGGCCTTTACCTCAACGCCCTGCTTGACCGCGCGATCGGCGGCTTCCGCACCACCGCCGGCAAGACCGCCGCACGCTGACCTCGCTTCACGGAGACCTGCCATGCTGATGAACCATGCTGACATCGCCCCGGCCCGCTTCTCGGCGGTGCTCGAAGCCGCCGAGTGGGCAGGCCGCGCGATCCCGCCTGCCTTTCCGCTCGATGCGACCGTGGCGGTCAATCCCTTCCTCGGCCACACGCAGGAAGACCTCGCCACCGCCGCCGCACGGCTTGTCCGGGTTGCAGGCGTACGGATCACCCGCAAGGGCGCGGACTATGCCGCCGCGATCGCTCAAGGGCAGATCAGCACGGATGATCTTGCGGAGGCTCTCGCAGCCTCGCCCTCGCCGCTCAAGCCCGCAACCGTCGCGGCGCTATGCGGCATGGCCGAGACGTTGGGCGATGGCCCTGCCCCGCGTGCCCTGCCAACCGTTGCCGATCTCGCCGCCGAGGCGACCGGCATCGACTGGCCGGCCTTGATCGACAAGTGCATCGGGCTGTGGGCCGCAGGCCATTTTGACCGTGGTCAGGCCCTGTGGTCTCCCGCCCCTGGCGCCGAGGCCTTCACCGCCTGGCGCGGCTGGGCCATGCATGACCTGACCCCGGAAATCGCGGGACTGGCAGGCTTCTGCGCCCATGTGGCCTGCGCGCCGGACACCACCGAGCGCGCGATCATGTCGGCTGCCGAGACACTCGGCATCACCGATACGGCCGCGCCGACCGCCTTCCACCGTCTCGCCATGAGCCTTGGCGGCTGGGCGCAGCATGCCCGCTGGCTGCTGTGGCAGGCCGAACTCACCGGCGGCAGCGACCGCACGCTGATCGACCTCCTCGCGATCCGCCTCATCTGGGACGAAGCGTTGCTGGTACAGACCCCCGCCATCGCAGACCAATGGGCAGCGACCGTCGCAGCCCATGCCACCCCGGTTGCCGCGTCGCCCGAAGATGTTGCGCTGGCCATTCTGCAGGACGCGGCGGATCGCGGCCATCAGCGCCGCCTCGCAGCCGCGCTCGACGGCGCAACACCAGCTGGCGAACAGCCCTTCCTGCAAGCAGCGTTCTGCATCGATGTCCGCTCCGAAGTGTTCCGGCGAGCGCTTGAATCCGTCGACTCTTCCATCGCCACCATTGGGTTTGCCGGCTTTTTCGGTCTGCCGCTGGCGCACCACGCACACGGATCGGACATTCTCGAGGCGCGCCTGCCGGTGCTGCTCAATCCGGCCATCACCACCACCAGCGCGGGCGATCCTGCCAGCGATCAGGCAGATCGCATTACCGCTCGCAGCAAGCGCGCCTGGGGCCGCTTCCGGCAGGCGGCGGTGTCATCCTTCGCCTTCGTCGAGGCGATGGGCCCGGTCTATGCGGTCAAGCTTGTGAAGTCTGCGCTGGGCATCACCCCCGCCGTCAAGCCCGAGCCCGCGCCGCAAGTGATCGGGGGGATGAGCCCGCAAGCCAAGGCCGATACGGGCGCAGCGGTCCTGAAGGCGATGAGCCTGACGCAGGGCCATGGCAAGATCGTGATGCTGCTTGGCCACGGAGGGAACGTAACCAACAACCCGCACGAAAGCGCCTATCACTGCGGTGCCTGCGGTGGATATACTGGCGAGGTCTCCGCCCGGTTGCTGGCGATCCTGCTCAACGATCCCGAGACCCGCGCCGGGCTGGCGGAGCGGGGCGTGGATGTGCCCGCCGACACGCTGTTCGTGGCCGGTCTGCATGACACCACCACCGACGCGATCACCATCTATGAAGATTGCCTGCCGGCCGACCGGAGCGGCGATCTGGCCAAGGTGCGCAAGTGGCTTGCTCAAGCCGCCAAGGTTGCCCGGGCCGAGCGTGCGGTGCGCTTGCCCGGCGCGCGCTGGAACACGATTGCGCAGCGGGCCCAGAACTGGGCGGAGATTCGCCCCGAATGGGGTCTGGCTGGCTGTGCTGCCTTCATCGCTGCCCCGCGCGCAGCAACTGCCGGCCGCGATCTCGGCGGGCGGGCGTTTCTTCACTCCTATGACTGGCGTGCAGATGAAGGGTTCGGGACGCTGGAACTCATCATCACCGCGCCCGTGGTGGTGGCGAGCTGGATCAGCCTGCAATACTACGGCTCCAGCGTTGCACCTGAAATGTTCGGCGGTGGCAACAAGTTGATCCACAATGTTGTCGGCGGGATCGGGGTGATCGAGGGCAATGGTGGCCGCTTGCGCGCAGGGCTTCCCTGGCAGGCGGTGCATGATGGCGAGGCGCTCCAGCACGAGCCGCTGCGCCTGTCGGTCATGATCGAGGCGCCGCGCGAGGAAATCCTCAGGGTGCTGGAAAAGCATCCCGGCGTGCGTGCGCTGTTCGACAATGGCTGGCTCCACCTGTTCACGCTGAACAAAGGTAAGGTCGATGCACGCTACCTGCCAGGCCTAGCCTTCGCTGAAGCCTCGGCTGAAGCGCTTGCCGCCTGACGGGTCGCTCGTCAGTGTCGCCGTCTGCTCGAGGGTCGCACCGCTGATCGCATGATCGGCACGGGGGCGCGAGCAGGCGGCGACTTTGTCTGCGTTGTATTTGCACTGAGGCAGCGTCACCTTTGTACTCGACCCTTTCGCAACTGCATCGCAGTGCGAGACCCTTGCAGCGGAGCGCGCCTAGCCGAAGACTCACGCCGGTTGGCCAGAAGAGGTAGTAAGTGGTGGACAGGGCTGGATTCGAACCAGCGTACGCTTGCACGGGCAGATTTACAGTCTGCTGCCTTTAACCACTCGGCCACCTGTCCACACAGTCCCCTGTTTCAAGGGGGGCGTTCCTGAGCGTGCCATGCTCTGAAATTGCACGAGTCCCGCAGGGGCTCGCCGCCGAGAGGCGCCCCTTTGGCGAAGCACTGCTTGCCTGTCAATGGCCCTGCTGGCAGGGGGCGCGTTTGGAAAGCCTCAGCCGGGAAACAACATGAGCAAAGGTGAAAAGAAGCGCGCTCTGCGCGGCCGCGCGGGACGCATGAAGGGCGGGCGCGGCTCTGGCCGGGCCAGCAGCGGGCAGGTGCGGCTGTGGGGTCGCCACGCGGTCGAGGCGGCCTTGAAGAACCCCGAGCGCCAGCACCGCAAACTGTGGGCCACGCCCGAGGGCCTCGAAAGCCTTGACGGCGAACTGCCCGCCGGCTTCCCGCTTGAACACGCACAGGCCGCCGATCTGGCGCGGCTCGTCGCCAAGGACGCGCCGCATCAGGGTCTGGTGCTCGAATGCGCGCCCCTCGAAGACGTGTTCCTCGATGAGGTGGCATCGGGGGAAGCCGGACGCCCGGTTGTGGTGCTCGATCAGGTGACCGATCCGCATAATGTCGGTGCGATCCTGCGCTCGGCAGCCGCGTTTGGCGCAGCGGCGATCATCACACAGGATCGCCATGCCCCGCCCGAAGGCGGCGTGCTGGCGAAAGCGGCGTCAGGCGCGCTGGAGACCGTGCCGTGGGTGCGGGTGGTCAACCTCGCCCGCGCCTTGGAAGAGCTGGCCGAGGCAGGGTATTGGCGGATCGGCCTTGCGGGCGAAGCCGACGCCGTGCTTGCCGATGTCATGCCCACCGGGCCGCTGGTGATCGTGCTCGGCGCGGAAGGCGAAGGCCTGCGCCACAATATTGCTGCGCATTGCGATGTACTTGCCAGACTGCCGATCACGTCGGCGATCGAGAGCCTGAATGTTTCGAACGCCGCAGCGATTGCGCTTTATGCGGCGGCGACACGCGGGTAGAACGGGGCACCGCCATCGGGGACGAGGGGACGAGGCCGCCATGCATCACTTCACCACTATCCGTCTCCGTGCCGGCGTGCTGCTTGCAGGCTTCGCGCTGGCCCTGACCGGCTGCTTCATGACGCCCGGCAAGTTCACATCCGAGCTTGTGCTGACAGGGCCGGACAGCTTCACGTTCAGCTATGAGGGCGAGATCTTTGTCCTCGGCCTCTCCAAGCTGGCGCAGATGGACGCGGGGGGAGAAACCTTCACGCCTTCCGACTGCGTCAACGAAGACACCTTCGAGCCCCGCGAATGCACGGCCGATGAACTGGCGCAACAACGCGCTGCGTGGGACGCGGGCGCGGCCGAACGGGCCGAACAGACGAAGCGGCAGGCCCAGCAGATGGCCGCAATGATGGGCGGCATCGACCCTTCCGACCCCAAGGCCGCTGACGAGCTCGTCAAACTGCTTTCCCGCCAGAAAGGCTGGGACCGGGTGGTGCACAAGGGCGACGGGGTGTTTGACATCAGCTACCGCGCGGCAGGCACGATGGGTCATGATTTCACCTTTCCGCTGATTGAAGGTTTTCCGGCCGCCAATCCTTTTGTTCAGGTGTTCCTGCGCAAAGGCGGACAGGTGCGGATCAATGCGCCGGGCTTTGCGGCGCAGAGCCCCGAGAGCGGCGGTCTGGGGGCCATGTTCGGAGCAGGCTCGCTGGCTGGGCTGGCCGCGCTGGGCGCTGCCTCAGACGCGAGCGGTACAGGGAAGGGTCCGGACACCATCCCGGGCGTGCCAGTGATGGACGGCACCTTTACAGTGCGGGCCGCGCCGGGAATGCGCATACTCGCCAACAACACCGATGAGGGACCAGCCACAACGCCAGCGGGCGAAGCACTGATCTGGCGGATCACGTCAGGCACAGCACAGGCACCCACAGCCCTGATCGTCGCGGGCCGCTGAACGCCCCAGCCACACCCCGAGCCGCACAAAGCAAAACCCCGTCAGCCCTTTGGCCGACGGGGTTTGGTATGCCTTTGGGCACGGGCCAGGCTTGCGTCAGACGCGGATCAGTTGACCGCGTCTTTAAGCCCCTTGCCCGCCTTGAACTTGGGTTGGTTCGACGCCTTGATCTTCATCGGTTCGCCGGTGCGCGGGTTGCGCCCCGTCGAAGCCTTGCGCTTGGCGACCGAGAAGGTGCCGAAGCCCACCAGCCGCACCTCATCACCGCTCGAAAGCGCCTTTGTGATCGCGTCGAAAACACTTTCGACCGCGTGCGAGGCATCGTTCTTGGATAGACCGCTGGCGTCGGCAACGGCGCTGATAAGGTCGTTCTTGTTCATCTGGGAACCCCCCGTGTCAGGATTTCGTTGTGTCGGTGAATCGCGTTTGACGAAAGTCGGCAAACTGAGACCTTTTTGCCAGACCTGTCAAAGGCAAATACCCCTGTTGGGCAGCCCCCGCCAAAACTCAGGCAACTTCCCGCACCATAATTGACATGGGCGCGGTGACCGTCAGCATGAATACCGTCATCCAGAGAATGCGACCCTGCCGCGAATCACGGCAAGTTGCGGGGTTCTAGCGGGTCAATGCGCGGTTGGCACCTCTCCTGATACGCCGCCTCCACCCGCAGCGGAGCTTGCCGGCTGGCTGGCGAGATCGTCGGCCTCGGTCCACTCGATCGGCACCAATGGTTCCACCAGTGCGCGGGCCAGCACCTCGTCCACGTGGCTTACCGGAATGATCTCCAGCCCCGCCTTGGCGTTAGCCGGGATTTCAGCCAGATCCTTGACGTTCTCCTCGGGGATGAGGACGATCTTGATCCCGCCGCGCAGCGCCGCGAGGAGTTTTTCCTTCAATCCGCCAATGGCCAGCACCCGGCCCCGCAGCGTGACCTCGCCGGTCATTGCCACATCGGGGCGCACCGGGATGCCGGTGAGGGTCGAGACGATCGAGGTGACCATCCCGATCCCGGCACTCGGTCCATCCTTGGGCACTGCGCCTTCGGGCAGGTGGATGTGCACGTTCTTGCGATTGAACAGGCTCGGCTTGATGCCATAGGCAGGCGCGCGCGCCTTGACGAAGCTGAAGGCGGCCGCGACGCTTTCGTTCATCACCTGACCCAGCTTGCCGGTGGTCTTGACCTCGCCCTTGCCGGGCGTGGTGACGCTTTCGATGGTGAGCAGTTCGCCGCCGACCGAAGTCCACGCCAACCCGGTCACTGCGCCGACCTGCGCCTCTTCCTCGGACACCCCGTGCTTGAACTTGCGCACGCCGGAGTAATCGCCGAGATTCTCGGGCGTGATGGTGACGCTGGATGCCTTCTTTTCAAGGATCTGGCGCAGGCTCTTGCGGCACAGCTTGGCAACTTCGCGCTCCAGCGTACGAACCCCGGCCTCGCGGGTATAGTAGCGGATCAGATCACGCAGGGCTTCTTCCTGGAGCGTGAACTCGCCCTTCTTCAGCCCGTGCGCCTTGACCTGCTTTTCCACCAGATGGCGCTGGGCGATTTCGACCTTTTCATCCTCGGTGTAGCCTTCCAGCCGGATGATCTCCATGCGGTCGAGCAGCGGCTGCGGCAGATTCAGACTGTTCGCGGTGCACACGAACATGATGTCGCTGAGATCAAGGTCAAGCTCGAGGTAGTGGTCCTGGAACTTGGCGTTCTGCTCCGGATCGAGCACTTCCAGCAGCGCCGAGGCGGGATCGCCGCGGAAATCCTGACCGAGCTTGTCGATCTCGTCGAGCAGGAACAGCGGATTGCTCGTGCCGGCCTTCTTGAGGTTGGCGACGATCTTGCCCGGCATCGAGCCGATATAGGTGCGCCGGTGGCCGCGGATTTCGGCCTCGTCACGCACGCCGCCGAGCGACTGGCGCACGAATTCGCGGCCCGTCGCCTTGGCGATCGACCTTCCGAGGCTGGTCTTGCCCACGCCCGGAGGGCCAACGAGGCACAGGATCGGCCCCTTCAGCTTGTTGGTGCGGGCCTGCACCGCCAGATATTCGACGATCCGGTCCTTGACCTTTTCCAGCGCATAGTGATCGGCATCGAGCACTTCCTGCGCCTTGGCGATGTCCTTCTTCAGCTTCGACTTCTTGCCCCACGGCAGGCCGAGCAGCACGTCGAGATAGTTGCGGATCACCGTCGCCTCGGCGCTCATCGGCTGCATTGACCGCAGCTTCTTGAGTTCGGCCTGAGCTTTCGCGCGGGCTTCCTTGGAAAGCTTGGTTGTCTCGATCTTCTCGGCAAGCTCGGCAATCTCGTTGCCCTCGCCGTCATCGCCGCCGCCAAGTTCCGACTGAATCGCCTTCAGCTGTTCGTTGAGGTAATACTCGCGCTGGGTCTTCTCCATCTGGCGCTTCACGCGCCCGCGAATG
>RDXA01000377.1 GCA_004292705.1 Sphingomonadales bacterium
GCCACAATCGCACCTGGTCAGCTATGTCCCGCCTTTTGCGCCGATCGGGCGGATGGCGGTGACGGGTTGGCTGCGTAGCCGATGAACGCGGCAGGATCGCAGCGGAGCGGGCGATGGCGTTGAGCGCGCAGGGGATCGCACAGGCGGCGAGCCAGCTCGCCGCACAGGGCCGCGATGCCGAAGCCGAGGCGCTGTACGAACAGGGGCTGGCCGATTTTCCCGATGACGCGCGGCTCGCCAACAGCGTCGGCAATTTCCACTTCAAGGCCGGGCGGCTGGAGCGGGCACTGGCGCTGTTTGAGCGCGCGCGCAATCACGCTTGGCCGGCTCTCGCGTCCCGAGCGCGCGGTCACCCTGCTCCTCACGCTCGAACAATGGGCCGGCAGCAATCCCGGTTATTGGCGCGTGCGCGCCGATAGCGAGCGTCAGGCGCGGCAATATCGTGCGGCCAGCACGAGCGTGGCGCGCGCGGTGGCGCTGGATCCGGGCGGGCCGCGCACGGCGCGCAGCCGGGCCCGCCTCTCGCTTGAACGCAGCGATCCGCAGGCTATCGCCCATATCGAGCAAGCGCTGACCCTCAATCGCGGCGATCCCAATCTGCTGTTCGATTACGCTCAGGCACTGGCAGTCGAGGGGCGTCTGGCCGAGGCGCTGGAATGCACCACGACCCTGATCACCCATGTGCCGGGGTGGACTGACGGGCTCAAACTCCATGCCGAATTGCGCTGGGCGGCAGGCGACCGGGCGGATTTCGCCGATCATTTCGAAGCGATTACGGCCATGCCGACGGCGGGCCCGGCGATCTGGCTGGCGTGGTGCGAGACGCTTGAAGGGGTGGATCGCCCGGCCGAAAGCGCCGCCATCCTTGCCCGTGCGCGTGCCATCTGGCCGGACAACGCCGATCTCGCGCTCGCGCAGGCGGTGGCACTGGGAGAGGCAGGCACAGCGGGCCAGGCCCAACAGGTGTTAGACGCCTTTCTGGCGCAAACCGGGCCGGACTGGGCGACCGCGCGCGGCCGCAACCTCCTCCGATTGGGCGAGATTGCACGGGCCGAGACGGAATTGGCCGCAGTCCTCGCCGCGCGGCCCGGTGACGTCATCGGTTGGGCCCTGATCGACCTGTGCTGGCGCCTTGCTGGCGATGTGCGGCATGAATGGCTGCATGGCCAGCAGGGGCTGGTGCGGCAAATCGCCTTACCTCTCACCGCGGATGAGCGCACGGACATCACGACCCTGCTACGACAGTTGCATGAGCACTCGGCTATGCCGATCGGTCAATCGGTCAAGCGGGGCAGCCAGACAAAAGGTGCGCTCTTTGCCCGGGCAGAGCCGGAACTTGCACGGCTCGAGGCCGCGCTCGGCGAGGCGATGGCCGATTATCGCGCCGGGCTACCGCCGGTCGATCCGCGCCATCCGCTGCTGTCGAAGCGCGATGCGGGCTGGACGATCACCGGAAGCTGGTCGATCCTGCTCGACGGCGAGGGGCACCACGCCGCGCATATTCATCCGCGCGGCTTGCTGTCATCGGCGAGCTACTGGCTGGTGCCCGAAGATATCGATGCGCCCGAGCACCCCGGATGGCTTGAGCTTGGCAATCCGCCGCCGGGCCTCGCCGATAGGCTTGGTAGCCTGCACACCGTCCGGCCCGAAGCGGGCACGCTCGTGCTCTTCCCGAGCACGCTCTACCACGGCACGCGCCCGATCACGCAAAGCACCCGCATGACGGTCGCCTTCGACGTCACAGCAACTGCCTGACACCTCAATCAAGGGGCGGCACCGCCGGCAAAAGCAAGGGGCGGCGGATCGAATGATCCGCCGCCCCTTTTTGTGCGTCAGTTCTGAATGGGATCAGAAGCGGAAGTTCACACCCATGAAGAAGTCACGGCCAAGCACGTCGAAGAAGCTCGGCAAGGTGTTGCCCTGTTCGGCCTGCGCACCCAGAACCGGGGGAGCCTTGTCGAACAGGTTGTTAACGCCCGCATTGATCGTCATGCGCTCGTTGACGTCGAAGCCGACCGAAAGGTCGATGTAGTTCCACGCACCGATCGAACGCAGCGGCAAGGCATTGTTCGGAATACGGTCGTTCCCGCTGAACGTGTTCTGAACGCGGAAGTCCTCGGTCGGACCTTCATAGCGCCAGCGCACCGAGAACAGGGCCGGACCCTGCGTATAGGTGACGCGCACGTTGTGGCGGTAATCGGGTAGGCCGTAGGTGCCTTCGGTGATGTTCTCGCGCAGGGGCAGCAGCGCCACCGGGGTGTTGCGGAACTCGTTGAGCCAGGTGCCGAGGTAGAAGAACCCAAGCTCACCCTTGAACAGCGGCACGGTGTAATCGACCTGGAAGTCGATGCCCGAGGTTTTGAGCAGACCGACGTTGTCCTGCACCAGCGACGGGTTGAGGCCGCCCGAGTTCAGGCCCAGGGCACCGGTACCCGTGTTGCGCTTGCCGACGAAAGCTTCGCAGGTCGGCGTCGCAAGGTTCTGCACCGTGTTGAAGCACAGCGAAAGAGCCGTGGCGAGGCCGCCCAGACGGGTGTTGATCGTGTCTTCAACCGTGATGTTGAAGTAGTCGACCGTGATGTTCAGGCGCGGCACGAAACTCGGTTGGAGGACCACACCGAAGGTGTAGGTGTCCGAGGTTTCTTCGCCCACATTCGGGTTTCCACCGAAGTCGGCCTGGATCTGCGCGTTGGGCTGCACGCCGCGGGTAAACACGGCAGCCGCCGGGACGCCCGAAGCGATACAGAAAGCACGCAGCGCCGCAGTACGCTCGGCCACGGGGCCGCGATCCGAACACGGATCGGTTGCCGCGGGGAAGCCCGTCGAAGCACCGCCGAACAGATCCTGCACGTTCGGCGCACGCACCGCCCGCGAGTACTGGCCGCGGAAGCGGATGCCCTCGATCGGCGAGAAATCGCCGCCCACGTTGTAGGTCCAGGTGCCGCCGACGCGATCCAGCGAGTAATCCGAGTAACGGAAGGCGCCGTTGACTTCGAGCAGGTTGATGAAACCGTCCTCGACGATCGGCACGCGGACTTCGCCAAAGATTTCCTTCACGTCATAGCCGCCGCGGGTCGGCAGACCGGCGTTGAAGCCAAGCACGTCGCCCGATGCGAGGAAGGTATCGGGGATGAACGCCGAGTCCACCTTGCGATATTCGGCACCGAGCGCGAAACCGACGTCATCAGCACCGAAGCCGAGGTTGAACAGCGTGCCGCTGACCGTGCCAACAAGGTTGCTCATTTCGGAGGTGGTGATGTTGGTTGCGTTGATCGACAGGTAGCGCAGCGCCGCCGGGTCGGCGAGGCCGTTCCCGAAGACGTTGAGCGGCACACAGCCTGCAGCCCGCGCGGCTGCATCGAGACAGCGCTGCTGGCCACCGACAACTTCGGTCGTCAGCGCGTTGCGGAACCGGCTCGCCGAGATGTTCCCCAACTGGATGTTGGTGTTGGTTGTCCGGGCATACGAATAATATGCATCGAAGTTGATGTTGTCGGTGATCCCGCCACGGACACCACCGAGGACGCGGAACGCTTCACGGCTGGCGTTCGAGTTACGCGAACCAATGTCGTTGAAGCGGAAGTTCACCTGGGTCTGCCGGTAGAGCGGGTTCCCGAGGCTAGGGCCAGCCGTAGTGCTCACCGGGTTCTGGAGCAGCAGCGCCCGGGTCTGGGCATTGAAGAACGGGCTGTCGACGAACAGCGGCGCCGAAACGCCGGCCGGCGTCGGCGCGAGTTCCTGAGCGACCTCGTTACGCACGAACGAGAGTTCCGAATAGGCTTCGATGCCGTCGCTGAACTCGTAGTGACCGTAAGCACCGATCAGGTAACGTTCCTGCGGCAGCTGGAGGTAGTTGTCCGGCGCGAAGTTGTAGAGATCGCCCGGATCCTGGAAAAGGCGCGAACCGCCACCGGTAGGGTTGAAGATGTAGGTGCTCTGGCCACCGACCGGGCCGGCATTGAAGGTGCCGGTCGGCGTGGTCGCCGAACCCTGCGGAACGAAGCCGAGCTCGCCGCCGCGTGCGATACAGGTGCCGACAGCGATACCGCTAGGGAACGGAGTCCCGATATCGCCACGGCCGGTGCTGCCCGGAACGATGCAGCCGTCACCAGCGGCACGCTCGGAAAACTCGCGCGCATCCTGGAACACCGGGCTACGACGGGTATAGTTGGCGAACATGGTCACCGCACCGCGACCATCATCGAAGGCCGAACCGATGGCCGCGTTGAACTGGTAACGCTCACCGTCGCCACGGCTGGTCAGCGAGTAGCTGCCGCCGAGCTCGAGGCCTTCGACGTCACGCAGCTTGAAGTTGACGACACCGGCGACCGCGTCCGAACCGTAAACGGCCGAAGCCCCGCCGGTCACGACTTCGACGCCGCCCAGCAGAAACTGCGGGATGGTGTTAAGGTCGACGATCTGGTTGGTATCGTAGAACATCCAGCGGCGGCCGTTGACCAACACCAGTGTGCGGGTCGCGCCGAGGTTACGCAGGTTGAGCGTCACCGCGCCGTTGCCGGGGTTGTTCGAGAAGCCGGTCAGGCCGGGAAGAACCTGCGGAAGGGTATTGAGCACCTGCTCAACGTTGACGGCACCCGTCAGACGGAATTCCTCGGGCGAGACCACCGTGACCGGACTGGTCGAGCTGAGGTCGGTGCGCTGAATGCGCGAGCCGGTCACGAGAATGGCGCTGGATTCGGTGGCCGGTTCGTTGGCACCCGAGACATCGGCGGTCTCGTTATCCTGCGCGTAAGCCGGCGCCGCGAACATGGCACCAGCCATGATCGTTCCGGCGAGCAGTGAAGCTTTCTGGAAGCGTTGCATTTGCGGTTCCTTTTGTGGAGCGCGCGCGAGATGCGCACGACGCTAAGGCTGCCTCCCTAGGTCAATCGCCTTCCCGGCTGCAATCGGACGGTTTCGGATTGGTGACACTTGCGGCGGGGCTGTTGCAGTTCGGATACAGTCTGATGAAGGCTCCGAGGCCAAGGGAGCCCATTGCCAGCCTGAAAAGTGCGGATTCGGCTATTGGACTGCAATCTTGTTCGTGGCTATGCACCGGACAGGGGAGATAGAGCATGATCCGTCCGCCAGCCAAACGTTCTGCCGCTAGAGGCATTGTCACAAAGGGCGCGATTGTGCTCGGGATCACGATGGGAGCCGGGTTTGCGGTGTTGGCGCAGCCAGTGTTCCAAAGTTCGGCCAGCCTGATCGAGGATTTGCGTACTTGCCGCGCAATGACCGGCGAAACCGAGCGGCTGACTTGTTATGATGCCAAGGTCGGGATGCTGCTCGGCGCGGTCGAGGCGGGCGATCTGCGGCTGGTCGACCGCGCGGAGGTGCGCCGGACGCGGCGCCAGCTGTTCGGACTGACTCTTCCGGATGTGGACATCCTGAGATCGGACGAGAAGGACCGGGAGGAGGAAGGCACAGACCTGTTCGAAACCAAAGTCGCCAGCAGCCGCCAGATCGGCCCGGCAAACTGGCGCTTCACAACCGCCGAGGGTGCGGTGTGGGAAATCAACAATCCCCCGCGCAGAATCGCGCCGATCATGCCAGGCGACAAACTGGTCTTCAAGAAAGCCTCGCTCGGCTATTATTTCATCCGCATCAACGGGCAGATCGGGGTCAAGGGGCGGCGCGTCTCGTGATCGCCTCCCCTGCCGCATAGCGCAAAGGGCCCGGCCATCGCTGGCCGGGCCCTTGCTGTTTTCGGCAAAGCCTAGCCTTACAGCCCGCCCGGCCCGCAATCATTGGCAAGGTAATCGAGCATCTTGGTAAAGAACTGCTGCTGGTGCGTATACATCAGTGTGGGATAGAAGTGGTCCGCTCCCTCCAGCGTGATGAACTGGCCATCCTTGCCGGTCTTCTCGAACGCCTTCTTGTAATCGGTGAAGTGATAATAGAGCACGCGGCGGTCGACATCGCCGTGCACCATCAGCAGCGGAATATTGACCTTGCCCACCTCGTCGACGGGGTTCACGCCGAAGGCGGTGTTGAGCCAGTACTGGTCCACCGCACTGTCGCGGCCGCGACCCCAGACCTGCTTGAGTTTGGGCCAGTTCGAAACCGCTGCCCCGGCAATGGTGCACTGGTAGATGTTGGGATCACGGCTCGCCGCGACAAGCGCGGCATAGCCGCCATAGGACCAGCCGAACATGGCAATGCGATCAGGATCGACGAGTCCCTCCTTCACGAGGTGGAGCGCGCCGTCGTCCTTGTCGTCCTGCATCGCCTTGCCGTATTCGCCGAACCCGGCGAGGAAGTGCTCGCGCCCCCAGCCGACTGTGACACGGTATTGCGGCTGAAGCACCATGTAGCCCTGATTGGCGAGCAGCTGCCCCCATTCATCATAGGTCACGACTTCGTTCACCATCGGCCCACCATGCGGCAGGACGATCAGCGGGAAAGGCCCCTTGCCCTTGGGCTTGGTGAGATAGGCCGGAATGATCCGACCATCGCGCGCCGGATAGCGAATGTATTCGACATCGGCGAGCGTATCCGGGTTAAGCAGGGGGTTGCGGCTTCCGAGCTTGGCAAGCTTGCCATCCTTGACCAGCCAGAAAGAGCCTGGATCATGCGGCCCCCGGTTGGTGACGATCATGGTCTGGCCGTCAGTCGACCGGCTGGAGATATTGATCTGGTGGGCGTGGGGGATCTGCTGCTGGAGCGCTTCGTAAAGCGCCTTTTCTTCCTCGTCGAACCAGTGCCGCTCCATCTTCGCGCCCGGATAGATCGCCGCGACCAGCTTGTCGTTGCCCGGAATGGAGTGGGTCTGGACACCCATCACATCGGCATCCTTGTCCTGAAACAGCTTCTTGCCGATCTTGCCGGTCGCGAAGTCGAACTCGAACAGGGCGGCCTTGTCCTCGCCCTCGGCCCAGTTGATGAAATAACCCCGACTGGGATTGTCGGGATCGAAGCCGGCCAGCCCGGGCACACCGGTGTAGACCGTCGCGACGTTGTTCACGTCATTGAGATCAAATTCGAGAAACTGCGTCCACGATCCGTCACCCGGCTTGCGGTAAAAGAACTGCAGCTTGTTCGAGACCGGATCGATGCTCTGGGTGAAGCGCGGATTGCCGTCGTTATCGAAGGTCGCCTGCGGATATTTGCCCGAACCGCGCAGCACCAGCGAGCGCGCGCCCGTGTTGAGGTCGAACCTGTAGTATGATCGCGGCCGGAACCGCTCGAAGGGATCGCTGCCCGTGCCGTCACCAACGGCTGTCCCGGTCGACACAAGAATTGCATCCGGCTCCTTGGGCAGCGTGTTGACCAACCCAAAATTGCCATCGACCCGGCTGAACTTGTTCGCCTCGAGATCGTAGAAGAACGAGGCATAGCTGCGCACGTCCTCTTCCTGCGACTTCACGGTTTTGCGAAGCACCTGCCACGCGGTGCCATAAATCTTCGTGGCGCTCACCCAGGTGGCCGAAACGATCTCCATCGGATCGGCATTGAGCCGGCGCAGCGGCTTGGAGAGATCCGACGTGCTGTAGATTTCCAGAATATACTCGCCTTCGCGGCTTTCGACCTTGTGGACCAGCATATGCTTGCCATCGGGCGAAATCTGGACGGCGTTCACGACATCGCGCAGCGCCCACACTTCGATCGGGACGTTGCCTTGTGCCTGGGTTGGCGTCGGCCCGGCCATGACCAGACCCAAAGCGGAAGCGCCGACGAGGGCAGCGGCGAGCGAGGTTTTGATAAGTTTCATAATCCAAGCATTCCAAAGCACACAAGGGTTGAACCGAACAGGCGACGCCGGACTTGCAGCACCGCAGATGATGCCAAGGCGTGCGGCGGGATCAAACGAAAAATGCGGCCTCTCGGCAGACACCGGGAGGCCGCATTCCTCAAGTCATTCAGAACATTCGTCGATCAGAAGCGATAGAGCAGCTGAGCGAAGAATTCGCGACCGTCGAGGTTGTAACCACCACCCAGCGGGGTGTTGCCGATCGCCAGCACTTCATCGCTATCGACCCGCGGCGGAATCACGTTGAAGATGTTGGTGACGCCCGCGATGACGCGGAGATTGCCGTTATCCCAACGGATAGAGGCCGTGTGCTCGAAATACTCCTCGGCGAAGCCGACGTCGCGGCAGAACACGCCGTCACCCGGGACAATGCCGTTCACCGCGTTGAGGTTCGGAGCCGCAACGTTGCGCGAACCGCTGCCGAGGCAGGTGTTCCCGATGAAACCAGTGGCAACCCCGTCCGGACCGTAGCCGAAGGCATCGGAGAACGGATCGACGCCCGCCGGGTCCTGCGACACGTCACCGACGTAACGGGTCTGCCAGGTGAAGCGGAAGTCGTCATAATCAATGTTGAAGGTCGCCCGCCCGATCCAGCTCGGGAAGAAGAACCGCCCCGCGAAGTCATCTTTTGAGATGTTGCCATTGGCATCGCGCGTGGTGGTCGAACGTTCGATCAGGTGGTTGGCGGTCAGGTTCAGCGTGAGGTCGAACTCTTCCCCACTGACCGTCACCGGGTAGCTGAAGGTGGTGTTGATATCGATACCGCGCACTGACTCAGTGTCGAGGTTGATGAACGCGGCTTGCACCTGTGAGATCAGGAAACGGGCCGTGGCCTGGTCGCTCGCCGTGATGCGGTCGCAGAACGGGCTGCGGCCACCATCCAGACGCGAGAAGCAGTCGTCAACGATGAACCCGCCGCCCGCTTCGACGATAGAGTCCTTCAACTTGATGTCGTAGTAGTTGAAGTTGAGGGCGAATTCAAAGCCGCTGGCCCAATCTTCCTCGAACGCGAAACCGGTCGTGATCGAACGCGAGGTTTCCGGATCGATGTCGAGCGAGCCGCCGCTGAACACCTGCACGCTGCTCGCCTGGAGCGAGTTGCCCAGCAGCGGATCGGTCCCCACGCGGGTCGGATCGCGGCCTTCGCGGCGGCAGTTGGCGAGGATCGCCGGGTCACGGGTATCGTCGGCAGCGTTGTAGCCGTTCACGCTGAAGGCAGCCGAAGGCACCGCGCAGGGATCGAAGATGTTGCCGAAGCCCGACTGGCTGAGCAGGAAGTTCTCGCGCAGGTTCGGCGCGCGGAACGACGTGCCGTAGCTGAACTTGAACAGCAGCGGAGCCACCGGACGCCAGCCGCCCTTGATCGCGAAGGTGCCGTTGGTGCCGTAAAACTCTTCGTCGGTGATACGGCCCGAGAGGTTAACTGTCAGCTCCTCGACCAGCGGCTTGCCGGCCTGAAGCGGAAGGTCAATTTCGCCGTAGGCTTCACGGATCCACTTGGAACCGACCGCGCCGCCGTCAGCGAAGAAGCCCCAGAACAGGCCGTTCGAAGCCACGAAGTTGGGCTGCGAATTGATCGAATCCTCGCGCCACTCGGCCCCGAGCACCACGCCCACCGGGCCAGCCGGCAGATCGAACAAGTCACCGGTGATGTAGCCCGAGATCAGCTTCTGTTCGTAGACCGTATTGAAGGTACGCTCCCCGAACAAGTAATCACGCTCGGCCGTGGTGGCAAAATCGCCGATCGCGGTGTTGGGCGTACCCGGCTCGCCATAGAGCGACGGAGCGAACAGGTTCACCGGAACGCAGCCCGCGATCAGATCGGGCGCCGCGAAGGTCGGGTTGCGCAGACCGGCCGCGTTACAGGGCGTACCCGCGGCCACACCGGTCGTCGCGAGCAGCATGGGGCTGTTCTCCTGACTGATGTAGTCGTCCGCGATCCCGTCGCCATTATTGTCGAAGGTGTTGCGCGGCAGGCCCGTCGGGTTGAAGTCGGCGGTGGGGTCGATCCCGAGCGCCAGCGCCAGCTTGTCTTCGCGGATCCCACGACGGACGGTTTTGCCGATCGAGCGCGAGTAGACGCCCGACACATCGAAGGTCCAGCTCGAACCGATGAACGGCAGGTCGCCGCGGATACCGAGCACGCCGCGGTACTGCTCCTGCTCGACCTCGACATTGTTACGGTCGCCTCGCACGAACGGGATCGGACGAACCGCAAGCGAGGCGACCGAAGGCAGCACACCGGCGCGACCGGCATTGGGCTGGCCCGGCAGGATCTGCTGGAAGTTGTTGTCAATCGCCCGGCAGTCCACGCCACCAGCCGCCTGATTACAGGGGTTAAACCGATTGCCAGCCGGGACCCACGGGAAGAACTGCGGGGTGCGGCCGTTCGGCGTGGCGGTTTCGAAGCGGCTGTAACTCGCTTCGAAATAGGGTGTCAGGTTGGCTTCGCCGGGCAGGGTATATTCGCCGTAAGCGAACACATTGTAGGTATCCTGCTGCGGAATGAAGGTCTGTGTGGAGTCGATCTGACCATAGTCGACAAGGAAGAGATCGTTGACCCCATCATTATTGGCGTCGATGGGCACGTTGAAGGCGTTGAAGTTGTCCGAGAAGCCCGGGACGCCGGTGTTGCCAGTGATCGGCTGCCCATTGCGGGTCCGGCCGTAGGAACGCGGATCAAAATACACGTCACCCAGACGCGTGCCTGGCGCACCCGAAAGCTGCACACGGCCACCTACGGCCTGCGGCTTGCACTCCTGAATCGGGAGGCCGATCCTGCCGTTGCTGCGGTTGCGCACGTTCGCGTTCGACTGGACATCCAGCGTCAGGATGTTGCCATCCTGGTCAATTTCGATGTTACGGTCGCAGCCCGCGAGGAACGGACGGCTACCGAGCGTAATCTCGTCCACCCGGCGCCATTCAGCCCCGATGCCGAACACGGCGCGGTCGGTGTTGAAGCCCCAGGCGGCACTGACGGTGAAATCATTACCGTCGCCGTATTCGTTGAGGTTGCCATTCATCTGGACTTCGAGCCCGTCGAAGTCCTTGCGCAGGATCACGTTGACCACGCCCGCGACCGCGTCCGAACCGTAGATTGACGAAGCGCCGTCGGTCAGGATGTCGAAGCGGTCAACCAGTGAGCTGGGGATCAGGTTGAGCGACGGATTCGACGGTGCACCTTCCACGCCCGCCGGTGACAGGCGGCGGCCGTTGATCAGCAGCAGGGTGCGGTCAGCACCAAGGCCGCGCAGGTTCAGCGTCTGCGAACCCGGGCCGTTGTCGAGCACGAAGCCCTGGAAAGTCGCGTCGATCTGCTGACCGGCGGCAGCTTCCGAACGCTGCAGGATCTGCGCCGGGTCGAAAGCCCCGACGGCCTGCTGGTTTTCCGTAGTGAGCACCTGGAGCGGGGAGATCGAGCTGTAGGTATCGCGAACAATGCGCGAACCGGTCACCACGATGCTACCTTGCTCGGTCCGGCCCTTGGCATCAGTGCCAACGCTGACGTCGTCCTCTTTCTTCTCTTCCTGCGACGGCGCATCAGCATCTTGCGCGTAGGCAGGTCCGGCGATCACGAAGGCGATGGCCGAAGCGGAGAAGGCCAGCGCCTTGATCGAATTGCTGTGAAAGTTCTTCATGGTCACTCCAGTTGCCCTGACCGGAGACCAAACGACTACCGCAGGCGTCGCCACAAGATTGCCCCCTGTGGCTCACGCAGGCTTCAAAGGTTGCCGAACTCAGTCCCCGTAGTGACCGTTTTGTGCAATAGCGAAAGTTTGATGTCAAAGCAGCCGGACGCAGGGGCGCACTTTTCGCGGGCGTGTTGCGTTAATCCCACATTCAGGCGGTGCAGCCCGCTGATCGAGCAACTTTGTTCGATTGTGGCTTTCCATATGTTAAAATATGAAAAGGTTTGCACGCAACAAAGTGCCCTGCTTGCCGAAAGCAACTTGGCTCGGTCACTTTGTTACGCGGCACCCTATGGGGCTGTGGCGCGCCGGATCAGCGACTCGTCATCACCAGTTGCCCATCGCCCTCGTCGATCACCAGCGTGCTGCCATCGGGCAGTTTGCCCTCCAGCAACATCTCGGCGAGCGGGTCTTGCAGGTAGCGCTGCACCGCGCGCTTCAATGGCCGTGCGCCGTAGACCGGATCATAGCCGACCCGCCCGAGCCAGCGCAGCGCCGCATCGGTGAGATCGAGCGTGATCTTGCGATCCGCCAGCAACTTCTGCACGCGGCCCACCTGAATCTCGACGATCGGGGCCATGTGTTCCTGCGCCAGACGGTGGAACAGGATGATCTCGTCGAGCCGGTTGAGGAATTCGGGCCGGAAATGCCCGCGCACCACGTCCATCACGTCCTTCTCGACCGTTGCCGGCTCCGCGCCGTCAGGCAGGTTGGCGAGATACTGGCTGCCGAGGTTGCTGGTGAGGATGATCAGCGTGTTGGCAAAGTCCACCATGCGGCCCTGCCCGTCGGTCAGCCGCCCGTCATCGAGCACTTGCAGCAGCACGTTGAAGACGTCGCTGTGCGCCTTCTCGACCTCGTCGAACAGCACCACCTGATAGGGGCGGCGGCGCACGGCTTCGGTCAGCACCCCGCCCTCTTCGTAGCCGACATAGCCCGGGTCGATCCGCACCATCGCGCTGTCATCGTCGAACAGGAACCCGGCCAATGCCTTGGTCAGTTCGGTCTTGCCGACGCCGGTGGGGCCGAGGAACAGGAAGCTGCCGAGCGGGCGGCCGGGGTCTTGCAGCCCGGCCCGCGCGCGGCGAACCGCCTTGGACACAGCCTCGATAGCCTG
>RDXA01000208.1 GCA_004292705.1 Sphingomonadales bacterium
CCGCTGCTGCACGCGGTGCCCCGCCTGTGCCTGCGGCGCGTGGCGCGCCATCGGTTGCTGCATCGGCGCTGTCTGATGGCGAACGGCTTGCGATGCTCGACGAACTCGAACAGTCGGGACTGGGCTGGTTTTGGTCAAGTGATGCCAATGGTCATCTGACTTACCTGTCGGGAGCTATTGCCGCGCGCCTCGACATTCCCCTCGATGATTTGCTCGGTCAGCCGCTGAGCACGATTTTTGCCGCTGCCGACCGTGAGGGGCGCGGCAAGTCGCTGGCGCTGATGCTCGGTTCGCACAAGGGTTTCGCCGGATTGGCTGTGCGTGCTGCACGACGGCCGGAAGGCACTGTCCTGCGCCTTTCGGGACAACCCGTGACCAATGCCGAAGGCGACTTCGTCGGCTTTCGCGGCACCGGAACCGACGTTACCGACGAGTTTCACCGCGAGGAGGAGACTGCCCGACTGGCGCGCTATGATTCGCTGACGGGTCTCTCCAACCGCCACCGCATGGCGCATCACATCGAAGCGACATTGACGGCGTTCAAGGCAGCACGGCGTAATTGCGCGGTGATGATGATCGACCTCGATCGCTTCAAGCATGTCAACGACACGCTGGGTCACGCGGCGGGCGACGAATTGCTGAAGCAGGTCTCGGCTCGCCTGACCCGTGCGATTGACCGCGAATGTGAGATCGGACGCCTGGGCGGCGACGAGTTCCAGGTGATGCTCCCCGATATCGACGACCGCGGGGTGCTGGGCGAGTTGGCGATGAAGATCATCACCATGCTGCGCCAGCCTTACAGCCTTGATGACGGACGCTGCGTGATTGGCGCTTCGGTCGGCATCGCCATCGCGCCCCATGATGGCGTCATGCGCGACGAGATCGTGCGTGCTGCCGACCTTGCGCTCTATGCGGCCAAGAACGGCGGGCGGGGGCAATATCGCTTCTTCTCGGGCGAACTCGAAAACGAAACGATCTTCCGCCGCCGGCTCGAACAGGATCTTGGCACTGCGCTAAGGGAATCGCAGCTCTTCCTGCGCTTCGAGCCGATCGTTGAGGCCGCGGTCGGCACTGTTGCCTCGCTTGAAGCCCATGTGTGCTGGAACCACGAGGAACGCGGGGTCATCGACGAGGACGAGTTCGTCCAGATCGTTGAGGGCTCCGCGCAGCTTGCCGATGTCGGGCGCTGGGCGATCACCGCAGCTTGCGAGCGCGCAGCCCAATGGCCTGATGGCGTGAGGGTCGCGGTCAATGTGCCGGTGCCACTGTTCCTCGCTGATGATTTCGTCATGCTGGTGGCCGATGCCCTCGAAGCGGCCGGAATCGCGGCAGCACGGCTCGAGCTCGAGATCAGCGAAGCGGTCTTTTTCGGTGACGCTACCACCGTCGACCGCACGCTTGCGGCGCTGTTCAAACTTGGCGTGCGCCTCACGCTCGACGAATTCGGGAGCGGCTACTCTTCGCTTGCTTATCTGCGCCGGGCTCCTTTTGACGCGATCAAGATCGATCAGAAGCTGATCGCCGAGGCCGAGCGCCATGACAGTCGCGAGCTTGGGCTTGTGCGCGCTATCGTTGCGCTTGCCGGGGCGCTGCAGATGGACACCATCGCCAATGGTATCGAGAGCGCGAGCCTGCTGGCTGCACTGACCGATTGCGGGCTTCGCTATCTGGAGGGCCCTATCTTTTGCGAGCCGGTTGATGAAAGTGTCCTTGAGCAGGAAATGGCCGGTGACGCTTGGAAAATCGACCCCGGAGCCGAGCGCACCCGCCGCGCCCGACGCAGGACAGTGTTCCGCAAGATCCAGGTGATCCACGACGATTATTCCTACGAGGTCACGCTGCGCAATCTGTCAAAGACCGGCGCGCTGATACAGGGGCTCGCCGAGGTGCCCAAGGGGACGCAATTTGTGGTCGACCTCGGTGGCGGCCAACTTGCCGTGGCAACCGTTACGCGTTCCAATGGTGATGTGCAGGGGCTGGAATTCGAGCAGTCCCTGATCGAGGACGGTTCGGGCGGCCTGTGCACCCGCAACCGCGTCTCGCCCTACGCGCTTGCCGCAGCTGGGACGCCGCTTGCGCCACTGGCGCCGGGCAAGTTTGTGGGTATGGAGCAGGGCGGGGCGGTGCCCAAGTTCGGCTATGCCGCGCCGATGCGCTCAGAATTTGGTTAGACACTGCGGTAGGGTGTTGCGTTTTTGGCGAATGACATCGCGGCGGGGCGCGGCTACATCGCGCGGCGATGACTGACCTCTCCCATATCCGTAATTTCTCCATTATCGCCCATATCGACCATGGCAAGTCGACCCTGGCGGACCGGTTGATCCAGTTCACCGGGGGCCTCACCGCGCGCGAGATGTCCGAGCAAGTCCTTGATAACATGGACATCGAGAAGGA
>RDXA01000378.1 GCA_004292705.1 Sphingomonadales bacterium
CCGCCACTTTGGCATTATCACCAGTGTCGGGCCGACAAAGGTACGGTCCTGCAAGATTGTATCGATTGCGTCGGCATCAGCATCGGCCGAAGGAGTGAGCACCAGCACACCAGCGGTCTGCAGCCCTTCCCGGCTGCGCGATCGGTCGACCTCGTAGCCCTGCGCCTCGATCAGCCGCACGAGACCGATAAAGCCGTTGAGGCCCGACGCGGCGGCATGGGCCTGCCCGGTGCCGCGCTCGTCGGCAAAGTCCTCGCCCGCGCCGATCAGATAAAGCATGGCAAGGAACAGGGCGAAGCCCCCCACCACCAGCCCCAGCAGGCCTGCGCGCGAGAAGGCGGGGGGCGGGGCGGCAGTCATGCGGATGCAGCTCGCTGGCCGATCCGGGCGAGCGCGAATTCGGCATAGGCGGCGCGCGCGGCCTCCCAGTCGGCCCGGTCGAGCGCATTGAGCGCGAACAGCGATCGTTCGACCCGCTCGGTGATGACCCGGAAGGCCGCGCGGGCGGCATCGGGCAGGGCGGGCAGAGCCGCCAATTCGCGCGCGGTGCTCGAAGGTTCGACCCAATCGGGCCGGGCGGCGGCAATCTGGCCGACGCTGCGCTGGAGCAGCAGGTGCGTGGCCTCGTCGAAGCGGCCCTCGGCCGCCAGCCGGTCGGCATCTTCCAGCAGCGCGAGGCTCGCCGCGGCGTCAGGCAGCCAGTCCTGCGAGGCTGTGCCATCAGCGCCCTTGCGTTTGCCCCGTAGGCCGAAGCCGGGGGCGATCAGGCGCACCAGCAGCACCAGCGCGAACAAGGCCACAATGCCCGCCACCACCCATTGCAGCCACCACCAGGAATTGCCCAGCGCCTGACCGACCGGGCCGAACAGGTCAGCCAGCAGCGCGAACAGGTCGTTCAGCAGTCGCTCGAGCCAGCCGGGCTCTTTCGGCGGGATTTCGGGGATCGTGACAGGGGCGAACTGCACATTGTCATCGGCGCGCAGCGCCTCCCACCCGGCGGGGGGCGCTCCGCCGCCATTGGCCAAGGGTTCTGAAGGCGTGGTTGCGGCCGCTGCGGTCATCCCGGCACGGGTGGTGGCACGCTGCTTGGCACGGCGCAACGGGAAACCGCGCCGGGCCCGCCCTATCCTCGGGCGCGGGCCTGTTCGTAACAGCCGAGGATGCGCAATTCCTTGGAATGGAACGCACATTCTTCCAGCGCACGGTCGATAGCCGGATCGCCCGGCGCGCCGATGATGTCGGCATAGAAAGTCGTCGCGGCAAAGCTGGTGCCCTGCTGGTAGCTCTCCAGCTTGGTCATGTTGACGCCATTGGTGGCGAACCCGCCCAGCGATTTGTAGAGCGCGGCGGGGATGTTCTTCACTTCGAAGATGAAGGTGGTCATCACCAGCTTGCCCGCCAGCGCGCCTGCCGCGAGTGGCTCCCGGGCGAGGATCACGAAGCGGGTCATGTTGTCCGCGCTGTCCTCGACGTTGTTTTCGATGATGGTGAGCCCGTAAAGCTCGGCGGCCAGCGCCGGAGCGATGGCGGCCACCGAGGGGTCGCCGCGCTCGGCCACGTAAGCCGCCGCGCCGGCCGTGTCGGCATGGCTCAGCGGCACGATCCCGCGCGCGCGCAGATAATGCCGCGACTGGCCGAGCGCCTGCGGGTGCGAATAGGCCGCCTCGAACGTGCGCCCCGGCGTGTTATCCCCCAGCGCCATCAGCGCATGGTGGATCGGCATGAAATATTCGCCGACGATGTGCAGCCCGCTTTCGGGCAGGAGGAAGTGGATATCCGCCACACGCCCGTGCTGCGAATTCTCGATCGGGATGATCGCCTGCGCGGCACGTCCGTCCTTCACCGCATCCAGCGCGTCTTCAAAGCTGAAGCACGGCAATGCTTGCATGGCCGGGCGTGCTTCGGTTGCCGCGCGGTGCGAATTGGCCCCGGGCGAGCCCTGGAAGGCAATTGCGCGCGCCGGATCGGCGACGGCTGCCGCGCGCATCCGGTCAACGATTTCGAGAGCAGGGCCGGGAAAGGATCGCATGGTGCACCGCGCCTATCGCCTCGTTGCAAAAGGCGCAAGAATTCGTGCCACGATCAGTCTTGCGCGGGCGCGAGGCCGACACTATGAGCCGCGCGGGATGACACAGGACAACTCTTCGCAGGATAACGCCGCAGGCCAGACTGGTGGCGGCGATCTGTTCAACACCGCCGCTGGCTGGGTGCTGTTCGCCGGCGTGGTCGGGCTCGGCCTTTCGATCCTTTCGGGCAAGTATTTCCATGGCGACAAGCCGGAACGGCCGGAAAAGCTCGGCTATGTGATCGAAGGCGTGGTCGAGGAAAATGCCGGCCCGGCTGAAATGTCGATGGCCGAAGCGCTCAACACGATGCCCGCTGCCGAACTGATCGCCGCGGGCGAGAAGGCCTATTCCAAGTGCCAGAGCTGCCACACCATCGATGCGGGCGGCGCGAACGGCATCGGCCCGAACCTCGGCGGCGTGATGGGCGGCCCCGTCGCCGCCAAGGGCGGCTTCGCCTACAGCGCGGAACTCAAGGCGATGGGCGGCACCTGGGACTGGGACAAGATGGATGCCTGGCTCAAGAACCCCAAGGCCTATGTCTCGGGCACCAAGATGAGCTTCGCGGGTCTGTCGAAGGTTGAAGACCGCGCGGCGATCGCCGCCTACCTCAACTCCAAGGGCGCGAATTTGCCGATGCCGGTTGCTGCTGCGGCGGCCCCGGCCGAAGGCGAAGCGGCAGCCCCGGCTGCGGGCGAGACCCCGGCGGCGGCAGAAACCCCCGCGCCCTGACGCTGACGCTGACGCTGGCCTCCCGGCCTAGGGCTCAGCCCTTGAACCCCTGAGCAATCACATACCACTCCGACGAGCCCTTGCGGCTCGCCGGGGGCTTGGCGTGCTTGACGGTGGCGAAGTGCCGCTTGAGCAAGGCGAGCAGATCGGCGTCGGTGCCGCCCGCCAGCACCTTGGCCACGAATGCGCCGCCGGGTACAAGGTTTTCGACCGCGAACCACGCCCCCGCTTCGACCAGTCCCATGGTGCGCAGGTGATCGGTCTGCTTGTGCCCGACAGTGTTGGCAGCCATGTCCGACATGACCAGATCCGGCGGGCCGCCCAGCGCCTCGGCCAGCATCTGCGGGGCCTTGTCGTCCATGAAGTCCATCTGGAAGATCGTCACACCCTCGATCGGCTCGACCGGCAGGAGGTCGATTCCCACCACCTCGGCCCTGGGCTTCTTGGCGCGCACAACCTGCGCCCAGCCGCCCGGCGCAATGCCGAGATCGACCACCCGTGACGCACCCTTGAGCAGTCCGAAGCGTTCATCCAGCTCGATCAGCTTGTAGGCCGCGCGGCTGCGGTAGCCATCGGCCTTGGCCTGCTTCACATAAGGATCATTGAGCTGGCGTTCGAGCCAGCGCACCTGCGATGCGGTGCGACCACGCGCGGTCTTGACCCGCTTGTCCGGCGTTTTGGCACCGCGCGTCATCGACCGGGGCGTCCCGAACCATGGGTGCTGCGCTGCTTGTGCAGGGCTTTGAGCGAGCGCTCCGACTGGCGTTCCGCCGCCATGATGCTCCGCAGGATCCCCTCGCGGATACCCCGGTCGGCCACGCCCAGCCGCCTTGCGGGCCACAGGTCAAGGATCGCCTCGAGAATCGCGCAGCCTGCCACCACCAGATCGGCGCGGTCTTGCCCGATGCAGGGCAGGGTCGCGCGTTCATAGGGCGTCATTACCGATAGCCGCGCGCTGATCTCGCGCATTTCCCCGGCGGGCACGATCAAGCCGTCAACCGCCTTGCGGTCATAGCTCGGCAATTCGAGATACAGGCTGGCCAGCGTCGTCACTGTGCCACTGGTGCCGAGCAACCGGATATCGGGATGCTGCGCCGCCCCGGCAACCCGCGCGGCGAAGGGGGCGAAGCTTTCCGCCACCATGTCTCGCATCCGTGCGAATCGGGCGATGCGTGCGGCTTCGCTGTCTTCCGTGCGGCCGACGGTGTCGGTCAGCGAAACCACGCCCCACGGCACGCTCTGCCAGTCAAGGATGCGCGGCACGCGGCTTGCGCCGGCGCTGTCCGCTTCGACCCGCACGAGTTCGGTCGATCCCCCGCCGATATCGAAGATCACCGCCGGGCCCTCGCCCGCTTCGAGCAGGATGTGGCAGCCCAGCACCGCGAGCCGCGCCTCTTCCTCGGCGCTGATGATGTCGAGCGCGACGCCGGTTTCGCGGCGCACGCGTTCGATGAATTCGGGCCCGTTGGAGGCGCGGCGACAGGCTTCGGTCGCCACCGACCGCGCCAGGCGGACGTTGCGGCGCTGGAGCTTGTCGGCGCAGATCGTAAGCGCTGCCAGCGTGCGGTCCATCGCGGCATCGGACAGGCGCCCGCTGGTGGCCAGCCCCTCACCCAGCTTCACGACCCGGCTGAAGGCGTCAATCACGGTGAAATCCCGGCCCGAGGGGCGCGCAATCAGCAGGCGGCAATTGTTGGTGCCAAGATCGAGCGCGGCATAGGCCTCGCCATGCGCGGCCGGCTTCATCGCGCCGATGTCTGCCAGATCGGGCTGGGGGCGGCCTGTGCCGGTGGAGGCGACGCCGTTTTGCCACCCCGGCCGCCGCGCGTCGCCATGGGCACCCTTGGCCCGGCCATCGCGGTCTTTCGCGCGGCCGTTTGCCCGGGCTTCTGGCTGAGGGGGGCGTTTGTAGCGGAAATCGGCTACCTTGCCGGACTTGCCGCCCCGGTTCTTCCCAGCACTGCTATTCCTGTCCGGCGGGAGTGTTTCCGCCATGATCGTAACGCTTTCATTTCACCATGCGCAATCCCGTGGGCGCATGGCACTTGCAGGCAAGCTAACCCAAGCATGGGCCAAGAGCAAGCAGGCGGCGCGCATCGCGCGCTTGACCTTGCGGGCACACGAAACTAGGGAGCGCGCTCGCCCGGCCGGACGCACCTCTTGCGCGGCATGGCTTCTGCCCCGTCGTCTAATGGCAAGACTACGGACTCTGACTCCGTCAATCGAGGTTCGAATCCTCGCGGGGCATCCACCTTCCGGCCATCTGCGATTGCCTTGCAGCGCTCGCCGCTACGTGGCCGATGCCGGAAGAACGCTGATGTGCCGCACGGTCGCCAGCGCCTTGTCCCAACCGGTGGAACGCTGGGTATCACGCCAACGGGCACCGCGCTCTAACGGCCGCCGGTCACATAGAGGCATTGCCCGGTGACCCAGCTTGCCGCGGGCGAGGCCATGAACACCACGGCGGCGGCAATATCCTCTGGCTCGCCATAGCGGCCCATAGGGATGCCGATCATCGCCAGCAGCTTCTCGCGCTTTTCCGGGGTGTCGGTGCCCATGCAATCATCGAAGTTCTCGGTCGGCACCGGACCGGGCGCTACCGCGTTGACCCTGATCTTCGGCGCGACTTCGACCGCCAGCGTCGTGGTCAGGCTGTTCACCGCCGCCTTGGCCGCGCCATAAGGCCCGTTCTTGACCTGCGGGCCGTAGGCGGAGCGCGACGAGATATTGATGATCGCCCCGCCCGCCTCTGCCATGTGGCGAGCTGCCACGCTCGATCCCATCCAGACGGCCTTCAGGTTGAGCGCGATTTGCGCGTCGAAATTCTCTTCCGGAGTGCGGGTCAGGTAGCGCGGGGTGCCGTCGGGGATGCCGCCGGCATTGTTGACCCAGATGGTGAGCTTGCCCAACGTGGCGACGGTGTGCTCCGCCAGCCGTTCGAGCGCGCCCGCATCGGTCGCATCGGTGGCCAGCGGCAGGGCGCGGCGGCCCAGCGCGGTGATCTCGGCCGCAACCGCGTCGAGATCAGCCTGCGTGCGCGAGGCCAGCGCCACGTCCGCGCCCGCCTCGGCCAAGGCAATCGCAATCGCCCGGCCAATACCCTTGCCCGCGCCGGTCACCACCGCAACCTCGCCATCAAGCCGAAACCGATCCAGAATGCCCATAAGCCCTCATCCCCGCACTGTTGTCGGCTGAAGCCTAGGTCCGGCACGCGCGAGGAACACTGGCGCTTCAAATAGGTGTGGCAGGCGGCCATACGCCCACGGCGGCGCAACCACAGGCCGGGGAGACAGGTCACAATCAGGGGGGCATGTCTGCCGCAGTTGGCGCCGACTATGTCACTCAGTTGGGCTTGCTCTGAAGTTGTAACGCGTTTACCTGTCCGGGACGGGGGGTAGCGTAAAGATGCCATATAAAACAATGATTAATCTAGTATTCTTGCTGTTGACGACTTTGACCGCATCTTTCGCAAGCGCCGCTCAATCTCAAGAACGATCAGTCTTGGCGCGGTGCGAATATGCTGACTGCGACTTTATCGTCGCGTCAGAAACCTTCCAGACCGACCTGGTAGCTGGAGTATGCCCATACCGAGCAGCCCATGGCTGACAGCGACCACAACTGGCGTCTCTGGGGTGAACGCGACCCCTACTACGGTGTCCTGACCAGCCCGCAATTTCGCAAGGACAAGATTTCGGCGAACCGCCAGATTTTCTTCGATGACGGACAGGCGTTTGTCGGACACTGGCTGACCGAGATCGAAAGACATTTCGGCGGCTTGCCGCGCGGCCGGGCGCTGGACTTCGGTTGCGGGGTGGGGCGACTGACCATCCCCTTGTCCGATCACTTCGAATCCGTCACGGGACTCGATATCTCGCAAGGCATGCTCAACGAAGCACGCCACAACAGCGCCGACCGGAATATTGAATATCTGCTGTCCGACGATACGCTGTCACTGGTCGATGGCACCTTCGACTTCGTGAACAGTATCATGGTCCTCCAGCACATCCCGGTCGCCCGTGGTATGGCAATCATGTCGAAGTTATTGGCGCGTGTCCGCAAGGGAGGCGCTTGCCTCATTCAGGTTTCGACAAAACGAAATCATGGTTTGTGGGATGAACTGCGCTATCGTTTTCGCCATCACTTGCCGGGCGGACAGGCGATGATGAATCTGCTTGAACGCAGGGCGGCCGATACGCCGGTCATGCAGATGAACGAATATTCGATCGACGCTGTGCTGGCCCTGTTTCGGGCACATGGCTTCGAGGATATGCTGGTGTGCTACGAGCGCCATGGCAGCAATGATGTCGCCATGATCATTTCGAAGCTGCGCTAGTGAGCGCGACCGGTTTTGCCGTTTTGGGGAACCAGGTCTGACCAACGCTCACCCCGGTCGAACGGCTGGTGGAAACAGAAGCGACAGGCCTTGATAATCGCACCGCATCACCAGCCGATCAAGCATTCAACATCATGAATTGAAAAAATAAACCGGACGATCCTTGATCAAATCCTCGGGCATGGTTTTGGCCGTGCTCTTTGCGCTCGCAAACCCGCCTGCCCCGAGGGCAACTGACCAGACCCGAATTCCTACGGCTCCAGCTTCGCCCTACTCCGCACGCACCTTTGCTGGTCCGTTACCACAGCGTTCGGCGGTGAACGTAACCGTTGCCTTGCATACCCATTCGGTTGCCGGAGGGGGGTATCCCTGGCCCTTGACCCACCCGTACATATTGGTAGCCATCGCCTCGGAAATGCACGCCAGACATTTACCGACCGGCGGCGGCTTCAAGTATAGTTCCTTCTGCTGGGAACAGGTGGGGGCACTCACACTGCTTTCCACGATGCTCTCGCTCCCGCCAGGTGTACCCCGGGCGCGGGCGATCCGGGCCTCGGCTGCCTCGCGCGTGGCAGCTCTGTCAGTAATCTGCTGGGTTCCCTGCCGCCGCGTGCATTGTCGCGTTGGTGAAGGGCTGGGCATTGGTGTGGCGCCCGGCTTGGGGACAACCGCCAGGGGCACCTTAGGCCGGTACTTCGCCACCTGCTCGTTCATCGCCAGCAACCGCTCGGCCGAGGCGCGTTTGCCGGGGCCAAGCTGGGCTTCCATCGCGGCGATTTCGGCGCGGCGCTTGGCTTCGGCCGCCGCCTTGACCCGCGCAGCCTCAGCGGCTTTGGCGTCGGCAATGCGCTTGAGTTCGGCTTGGCGGGCATCACGATCGGCTTTTGCCTTGGCCTCGGCGGCCCGCTCTTCAGGCGTGTCAGCTACGCCGTAAGTCGGCAAGAACACGCGCGTGTAGGTGGCTTGTTCCTGTGCGCTTGCCCAGTCTTGGTCCTCTGTCTTGCGCGGGCGATCCAAAGACACGCACCGGGTAGACCAATTCCAGCCATCGGTCGCTGGAAAGTCAGCGGCGTAATTGTCCTGAATGAACTGTTGCCACGCGCCCCCTACTTCGACTTCGAACCCTGCATCACGATCGTCTCGCGCCCATTTGCTGAGAGTCTCCGTTTCGTTGAACCGCACCCGGCTGTAGACCGGGCTGCGGGTGCGATACACTTGTTCGCCCGACTGCGGATCCTTCTCCCACCGCCCGAGTGAGGCCCAGCAGACGCCCGTAAGTTCACCGCGCGGCGGATTCGCGTTTGCAAAGCTCGACTTTCGCTCCGCGAAGCATTGGGACTGGTACGGCTCGTCGAAGCACGGACAGTCGCCCGAGATACAAGTCCGGGGTGCACTTGCGGGGCAATTGCCCCAACAGTAATCCTGCCCTCTTGCGGCATAATAGTCCGTGAATGCCGAGGGCGGCAGGGCCCTGTCATTCTGATCCGCGAGCGGGAAGAGCAAGAGTGCCAGGCCCACTATGAGCACCCAGCCGAGCGAACGCAGCGAGCGGCGACGTTCGGGCATGGTCAGAAGCCCGTTGAAGCGGACAAGTCGCAGGCAGAGCGAAGGAACTCCATCGCGTAGGCGACCCGCGCAGCAGTGGCGGCGTCAGGTGTGACCAAAACGACGGAGGCTGGCTGTGCAGTGACGACAACGGCGCGTTCCGTTGTCTCGTTGCTATTGGCCTTGAAGGTCTTGATCGAACTGACCGAAGACCAGTTGACGGCGGCTGGCATTAGCGCGGTAGAAAGGGTCTTACGATAGTCTGCAGCCGTTGTCACATCAGTGACTGAATAGTTCCGCAACCATGCCGCGATGTACCCATCCAAATTGGCTTCCGCACCGAGGCCGGGTGACGATTGACTGTCGCCGATGCGCCACTCGAAGTCACGCGTGATGAGCGAGTCGCAGGGGCCGACAGGCTCGAATCGAATATTGATCGATCGGGCGTAGAAGTCTGCCTTTGCGATGTCGCTCGAAACGAAGGGGAACTGTAACGTGATAAGCCGGAGAAACTCCTGAGCTCCCTCGACAGTCTGAGCTGGTCCTGAAGAAGTTGTTGGAGTGGTGGCAGCGCCGCTTTCTTGTGCGTAGCCCGGCATTGCGGTCGTGAGAGCAGCCGCGGCAACCAACAGAAACCATTTCATTTGTGATCCCCCCAAAATGCTCCCGGCACCGGCAAGTTGAACCCACCGTAATCATGTTATTGATCAAGGAGAATAGGAGCAACGCGACGCGCAATCAAGCGAACCCGAAAGGCTGCAGAGCTGTGCTGCCCAACGGTTATGTGATGGATCGCACCGGGGTGATTTGCCAACCGCGCAACAAGCATCCGCTGGTGTGAGACCTTGCCTCATCGAAACCGCAAAGATCAGGACAAGGGCTGAGGCTCGACCCCGCACTGGGCGGATCAATCGGGGCGGGGCTGCCAGCAGCTCTATACCCTGGCCGGACAGCCATTCGGTTCATAGTACCTCAGCGACGGACGCAGGGAGCGAACCGATATCGCCCAGCAGGCGCACTTCATCGCAAACGAGTTCAAGCGTCAGGCCGAGAAGACTTTGGCTGCCTGGGGCGTGTCACGCGGCGGCGGGCTGGGCCTTTGCCTCGGCCCGGCGCTTGTCGGCGATCGGGGTCGACCGGGTATCGGACAGCAGGTGCAATTCCTCGCCGAGGCCTTCGACCGGCTCGATTGCCCGGTCGCTATAGTCCAGCCGCGCTGGATCCTTCATGATCGCGCGCAACATGCGCCGCAGCCGCCACCAGGTGTGCATCTGCACCGCGAGCGAGCGCGCCACATGCCGCAAGTGACGCGGATAGAAGGTATAGACGCTTTCGATCGGCAGGTCCGGTCGCCGCTGCCGCCGACGCCTGATCCTGATCCAGCCCGATTCGAGTTTGGCAACGCCTTCCATGCGGACCGCTTCGCGATAGGCCATCAACCGGTTGAGCGTCGTCAACCGCTTGTTCGAACCCAGCGCCACCAGCCGCTTGAGCACGCGCTCCATGTGCTCCCAGGAATAGAAACTCGCATAAGCATCGCGATAGGCGCGATCCCATTCCTCGTCGGTCATCCGCGGATGGCGTGTCACGCGGTGGTTGAGATCATACTTGCTGAGATCGGGGTCCATCCACTCGCCCGCCTCGTACATGCGCTTGTGATCCTCACTGCCCGGCAGGGGGGTGAGGTAGTTCATGTACAGCGTGTCGATCGCGAGCTCTTCCTTGATGATCGCGATGTCGTTCAGGATCGATTGATAGGTGTCGTTCGGGAAGCCGATGATGTAACCGCACGTGATCACCACTGGATATTGTTTCCAGGCGAGGATCATCGCGCGATAATCTTCGACGCGGTTCTGGCGCTTCTTGGAGGCTTCCAGATTGTCGGCGTTGATGTTTTCAAGCCCGATGAAGATCTGATCGCAACCCGCCTCATGGCATTGTTCGACGAAACCCGGCACGCGGTGCGCAAGGACATCCACCTGGATCACCAGCCTGACCGGCAGGCCTTCATTCTTCAGTGCAATCAGCCGGTCGGTAAAGGCGCGCCAGTTCTTGTTGCGGGCAAAGTTGTCGTCGGTCAGAAAAAAGCGCGAAATGCCCTGTGCGGCGTTGGCGCGCACGATCGCCTCGAGGTCGTCAGGGGTCCGGAAACGGCTCTTGCGGCCCTGGACGTTGATGATCGTGCAGAAGGTGCATTCGAACGGGCAGCCGCGGCCCAGATCGAAGCTGCCATACTTGGCGAAGTTGCGCTTCACCTGCTCGATGGGCAGATGCGGCACCGGCGCGCCGGCAATGTTGGGGGTGTCTTTCAGGTAATTGTAAACCGGCTGCAATGCCCCGTTATAGGCATCGATCAGCACCTGATCGATCCGCGCGTCCTCGGCCTCTCCGGCGAAGATCGAGATGCCGAGCTTCGCCATCTCGTCGAATTCGGGAGGCAGTTGCTTGAGCATCGAGAGGCAGCCCGACACGTGGAAACCGCCAATGCAGGTGGGGAGCCCGGCCGCGCGGAACTCGCGGGCAAGATCGAGCGCGCGCGGGAACTGGTTCGACTGAACACCGACAAGCCCGATGAAGCAGCGGCCGCCCTGGCGCTGGATGCTCCTGACGATGTCTTTCACCGCGACGCGGGTGTTGATCTCGTCGATGATATGCAGATCGTGCGGCACATCGCCCAGCACACCGCGCTCGAACGCGTCCTCAACAATTGCGGCCATGCAGGCCAGCGAGTTGTTCGGGATCAGCGACCGCCACCATTGCAAGGGATACCCCTCGTCATCGTAGCGGGTTGGCTTGATGAGGTAGACCTGAAACCGATCCGGCATCGTTTCGCTCCATGGGACGGTCGTACCTATCTTGAAGGACTGCCGGGGTCGAGCCGGAATCCTCGAGCCTCCGGATTTGACGCAATCTGGGGGCCGTTTCGGGGGCATTGGCCCGAAGCGGCAGGATACCGGGGCATCCTCTCTAATCTGGAACCGCTGGCCGCACCGCGGAGTCCCGCCACCTATTCCTGCCAGCCATGCCTTGCATTGAAGCCTAAGCGCCTGCCTTGTCGATCAGGGTCAGCGCACGCTTGGCGATGGACGAAAGCGATGCGGCGCTCGTTGCTGCCAGCCGGTCCACGGTCAACCTGTCGGCCATGGTCGTGGCCATGGATGCGCCGGAATGACGGCTGAGCAATCATTGCCTATGCTGGCAAGGTTCGTTCCCCATATCCGATGCCGCGGCAATACCGCCGTTCCTTGACGAAATCCTGCTGGCAAAACTTGGGCCGCCGCATCGCGATGAGGCCTTGGTGGCGGCCTTGGCGCGGCTGCTCGTTGATCAACATGACATCGATACCGACCGGATCTGCGAGGCGCTAGGCTGTTCGCCCGCAACGCTGCGACGGCTCTCGCAACGACATTTCGGCTTCGCTCCTAAGTTGTTGCTGCGACGATCACGTTTCCTCAAATCGCTTTTCGCAATCATGGGCCAAGAGCAGGGTGGTTGGGGGCAGCTGATCGATCCCAGCTACGCCGACCAGT
>RDXA01000209.1 GCA_004292705.1 Sphingomonadales bacterium
ATTGCCCCGATCCCCGAAATCGACCCGGCGGTGCGCGCCGCCGTGCGCGCGATGGACGAGGATGCGGCCTACAAGCTGCTCCAGATCGAAGACCCCGAGCGCGCTCTCATGCTCGATCCGGGCGATACCCAGCGCATCGCGCGCGCGCTTGAGGTCAAACGTTCAACCGGGGTGACGCTCGCCGACTGGCAGCTTGCCAAGGCGGGCGGGATTGCCGAGGAGGTGAGGCTCCACCCGCTGATCATCGAGCCCGAGCGGGCATGGGTCTACGAGCGTTGCGATGCCCGGTTCGAAGCGATGCTGGCAGGCGGCGCGATAGAAGAGGTCGAAGCGCTGCTGGCCCGCCATCTTGATCCCGACCTGCCCGTCATGCGCGCGATCGGCGTGCCCGAGATTGCCGCCTTTCTTGCCGAGGACATTCCCTTCGAAACCATGATCGCTGCCGGGAAACAGGCGACCCGCAACTATGCCAAGCGCCAGTTCACCTGGTTCCGGCGCCAGCCACCGGCGGATTGGCCCCGGATCGATCCCGGCTTTGCATTCGAAAATATCGATATGGATGCTCAATTTGCATCATTATTACAACATTAGGGCTTGACCTGTCAGATTATAATCTTTAGCGGCAGGATCACTCGGTCCGATGCGCACACCCTGCATCGGGCCGGTTTTGTTTGTTGAAGCCCGTGTCCGTGCAGCGATGCGGCCCGTGCGATCATCGAGATGGAGTTCCCTGTGCCCGGTCAGCCGGCCCCTGCCGCCAAGCCTTTCGATAAAGCCAGCGCAATCAGCGGCGCGGCGATCCTCGTGCAGTGCCTGGTCGAGCAGGGGGTCGAATATGTCTTCGGCTATCCGGGCGGTGCGGTTCTGCCGATCTATGACGAATTGTTCGGAGACGAGCGCATCCGCCACATCCTCGTCCGGCACGAGGCTGGCGCGGCCCACGCGGCAGAAGGCTATGCCCGCGCCACCGGCAAGCCGGGCGTGGTGCTGGTCACCAGCGGCCCGGGCGCGACCAATGCGATAACCGGAATTGCGGATGCGTGGATGGATTCGATCCCGCTGGTGGTGATCACCGGGCAGGTGCCCACCAGCCTGATCGGCACCGATGCCTTTCAGGAAGCCGATACCATCGGCATCACCCGTCACTGCACCAAGCACAATTATCTGGTGAAGGACCCGGCCGATCTGGCCGCGACGATCAAGGAGGCCTTCCTGATCGCCACCACCGGCAGGCCCGGTCCGGTGGTCATCGACATTCCCAAGAACGTCCAGATCGCCGTCCCTTCGGAACGCCGCGCGCTGACCCGTGCGGGCGCGCATCGCTACGCACCGCAGACCGTCGCCCCGGCCGAGCAGATCATAGAAGCGGTCGAGATGATCGCTACTGCGCAACGGCCGATCTTCTACACCGGCGGCGGGGTGATCAACGCTGGCCCCGAAGCGAGCAGGCTCCTGCGAGAGTTGCAGGACATCACCGGCGCGCCCGTTACCTCGACGCTGATGGGCCTTGGCGCCTTCCCCAGTGCGCACCCCGACTGGCTCGGGATGCTCGGGATGCACGGCACTTATGAAGCCAATATGGCGATGAACCAGTGCGATGTGATGGTGTGCATCGGCGCGCGGTTTGATGACCGCGTCACCGGGCGGCTCGATGCCTTCTCTCCGGGCTCGAAGAAGATCCACATCGATATCGACCGCAGCTCGATCAACAAGGTCGTGCCGGTCGAACTCGGGATTGTTGGCGATTGCGGCACGGTGCTGGCACAGTTGATCGAGGCTTGGGGTGCCCGTCAGGCGCGCAATCTCGGGGAATGGAAGGCGCTGATCGCCGGGTGGCGGGCGCGGGAATGCCTTGTCTATCCGGCACGCTCGGCGAAGAACCCCGGCATGATCATGCCGCAGCACGCGGTCGAGCGGCTCTATGCCCTCACCCACAAGCGCGAGCCCATCATCACGACCGAAGTCGGCCAGCACCAGATGTGGGCAGCCCAGTATTTCCGCTTTGAAAACCCGAACAAGTGGCTCACCTCGGGCGGCCTCGGCACGATGGGCTATGGCCTGCCCGCCGCGATAGGTGCGCAACTGGGACACCCCGATGCGCTGGTGATCGACATCGCAGGCGAAGCCAGCATCCAGATGAACATCCAGGAACTCGGCACCGCGAGCCAGTATCGTCTGCCGGTCAAGATTTTCATCCTGAACAACGAATATATGGGCATGGTCCGCCAGTGGCAGGAACTGACTTATGAAAGCCGCTATTCGAACTCCTATTCGGACAGCCTGCCCGATTTCGTGAAGCTGGCCGAGGCCTATGGCTGGAAGGGCATCCGCATCACAGAGGAACGCGAGCTGGATGATGGCATCATGCGGATGCTCGA
>RDXA01000210.1 GCA_004292705.1 Sphingomonadales bacterium
CATAGACGTACACCGCAGCTCGGCGGTTTGGGGCGCGCGGCTCGTGATTCCGCGCTGGCCGGGGCAATCCGGCTCCAACCCGGTAGAGCAGCGCGGCTTGCCGGGCGCGACGTGGTGCTGGTGGATGATGTCCTGACCAGCGGGGCGACGAGCCGCGCCTGCATCGCGGCGCTCAAGGCGGCAGGTCCTGCATCGATCACGGTGACCTGTTTCGCCCGGGTGGAGGAAGATCGTTTGTTGACGTTGTCATGAGAACCGGCAGGCCTGAAATACATAACGCCCGGGACCTTTCGGTCCCGGGCGCCACGTGACGAAACGGTTTGGACCCACCCTTGCGGGCCGTGGCAGCCACCCCCTAGCTTGGCTACCAGGATCCTGTCCCTATCGTTCAACCAGTCGCGCTGGCACCCCGCTGCCAGCTTGCGGGCCGGTTACCCCCTGAACGCGACGCCGGGCGGCGCCGATGTTCGGTGGAGAACCCCTTGCGAAGGCTCTGCGTGCTATGTTCCACTGAGTTGCATAACGCGGAAGATGAATCCGTGGTCTGTGCGATTTTTTGTCACCTGCTGTTGTCTGCCTGCAACAATCGTAGCTAGAGCGGCGGCCTTGCTTGTCTGGAGTTGCTAGAGTGACTGACATCCCGCTCACCACCGAAGAACGCGAAAGCGGTACCGTATTCGCTCCAAAGTTTGATGCGGCCGGGCTGGTCACGGCGGTTGTTGTCGATGATGGCAGCGGAGCGGTGCTGGTGGTGGCACACATGAATGCCGAGGCGTTGCGCGCGACACTGGAGACCGGGAAGGTGCATTTCTGGTCGCGCTCGCGGGAACGGCTCTGGATGAAGGGCGAGACCTCAGGGCATGTGCTTTTCGTCGATCGCGTCTTGGTGGATTGCGATCAGGACGCGCTCCTGATCCGTGCCCGGCCCGCTGGGCCAACCTGCCATACAGGCGCAAAAAGCTGTTTTTACAGGAAGATTGAGGTGCTGGATGACGGCCCTATCCTCACCCCGCTTGATACTTGACGCTCACGTAAACGTAAGGTAAGGAGCGGCTATGGCTACCGCTCCTGCTTCTACCACCGTCGACCCTGCAAGCGAGACGCGCCGCAATGGTGCGCATCTCGACCGGCCGGATGTCCATGCCCGCGAACAGTTCACGATTTCCGATCTCACCTCGGAATTCGGCTGCACCGCACGGGCGCTGCGGTTTTACGAGGACGAAGGGCTTATCAACCCCGCCCGCGTCGGCTTAACCCGCGTCTATTCCAAACGTGACCGCGCGCGGCTCGCTTGGATCATGCGGGCGAAAAATGTCGGCTTCTCGCTTACTGAGATCCGCGAGATGATCGACCTTTATGATCTCGACGATGGCCGGGTTGAACAGCGCCGCGTTACGGTCGCCAAGTGCCGCGATCACATCGCCAAACTGAAGGCGCAACGCGATGATATTGATTCGTCGATCAAGGAACTCACGGAATTCGTAGCCGAAATCGAAAAGCTCGACCTCGGCTGAGCTGACACCGCTTTCGCCAAATCTGCAACTACGCCGCTCACCCAAGGGAACAAGTGATGCCGACCTACACCGCGCCCACCCGCGACACGCGTTTCATCGTCAACGAAGTGCTCGATCTTGCCAGCTACGGCAACCTGCCGGGCTTCGAGAACGCTACGCCCGACATGATCGACACGGTCATTAACGAGGCTGGAAAGTTCTGTGCCGAAGTGCTCGCGCCGATCAACCAGGCCGGTGACGAATATGGCTGCACTCGGCATGACGACGGCAGCGTCACCACCCCTCCGGGCTTCAAGGAAGCCTATCAGGCCTATGTCGAAAGCGGTTGGGGCACGCTCGGGCAGCCGGTGGAATATGGCGGGCAGGGGCTTCCCCACGTTCTGAGCTTCGCGCTCGAGGAGTTTTCCGGAACTGCCAATCAGGCCTTTGCGATGTATCCCGGCCTGACCGCTGGTGCGATCTCCGCGATCCTCGCCAAGGGTTCGGACGAGCAGAAGGCGATGTACGTCCCCAAGATGGTGTCGGGCGAATGGTCGGGCACCATGAACCTGACCGAGCCGCATTGCGGCACCGATCTCGGCATGATCCGCACCAAGGCCGTGCCCAATGGCGACGGCACCTACGCGATCACCGGCACCAAGATCTTCATTTCAGCCGGCGAGCATGACCTCACGAGCAACATCATCCATTTGGTGCTGGCCAAGACCCCGGGCGCGCCTGATAACGTCAAGGGCATCTCGCTGTTCATCGTGCCCAAGTTCATCCTGGACGAGAACGGCAATCCGGCGGCGCGCAACGGCGTCACCTGCGGCTCGATCGAGAAGAAGATGGGCATCCACGGCAACGCCACCTGCCTGCTCAA
>RDXA01000211.1 GCA_004292705.1 Sphingomonadales bacterium
TGGGTATGAGCTGGCGGCGTTCGCCGAGGATGGGCGGCAGGTAACGCAGGCGAGCGCGGGCCTCTGATCTCCCCTCTCCTTCAGGGGAGAGGGGGAGGAGGCCTCAGCCCTCCCAATCGGCAATCGGTTTCAATACCTTGTACCTCTCCTTCGCGGGCTTCTTGCCGAGATCGGGAAAGGTGATCGCCTCGGGCTCCTTGTGCGTATCCGGTATCCGGCTCAGCAAATCGCGCAACAGCGTCAGCCGCCCGCGGCGCTGGTCGTTGAAATCGACGATGGTCCACGGCGCGTGCGGAGTATGCGTCGCCTTCAGCATCGCCTCGCGCGCCTTGGTGTAATCATCATATTTCTCGCGCGCGGCGAGATCGATAGGGGACAATTTCCAGCGTTTGAGCGGATCCTCCAGCCGCTCGCGCAAGCGCGCTTCCTGCTGTTCCTGATCAGCCGCGAGCCAGTATTTGAACAGCAGGATGCCATCGTCGACCAGCAGCTTTTCGAACAGCGGCACGGCCTTGAGGAAAGCCTCGACCTGTTCCGCGTTCGCATAGCCCATGACCTTCTCGACCCCCGCGCGGTTGTACCACGAACGGTCGAACAGCACGATTTCACCAGTAGTCGGCAGGTGGGCGACATAGCGTTGGAAATACCATTGGCCCAGCTCCGCCTCGGTCGGCTTGGAGAGCGCCACGGTGCGGCACTGACGCGGGTTGAGCTGCCCGCGCACCGCGGTGATCGCGCCGCCTTTGCCGGCCGTGTCGCGGCCCTCGAACAGCACCACGATCCGCGCATTCGTAGCCTTGACCCAGCGCGCCATGCTGACCAGTTCCAGCGTCAGCGGTTCGAGCGCCGCTTCGTATTCCTTGCGTTTCATGCCCATTGGCGTCCCCTTCCGTTTGTCCTTAGTGGTGGGCGATGGTATCATCTGCAACGACATGGCCACGCTCGCAGACCCCCAGCCCGATTTCACCACCCTGCCGCAAATGGCAGCCGATGTCTTCACCGCCCCGCTCGCGCGGCCCGCGCATGTGGGGGAGGACTGGCTGGAGCCGGCGCAAACCGCCTATACCGCCGAGGATCACGCCGTGTGGGACGATCTCTTCGCACGGCAGATGGAAGTGCTTCCGGGCCGCGCGTGCTCGGCCTTCCTCGCGGGGCTGGAAAAGCTCGACCTTGGACGCGGCGGCGTGCCGGATTTCGGCACGCTGTCCGAGGAACTCGACGCGCTGACCAGCTGGAGCGTGGTGCCGGTGCCGATGCTGATCCCCGATCACGTGTTCTTCTGGCACCTCGCCAACCGGCGCTTCCCGGCTGGCAACTTCATCCGCACCCGCGCAACCTTCGATTACATCGAGGAGCCGGACGTCTTCCACGACGTGTTCGGCCATGTCCCGATGCTGACCGATCCGGTCTACGCCGATTACATGCAGGAATATGGCCGCGCCGGGTGGAAGGCGATGCGGTACAACAGGCTGAAGGCGCTGGGCGCGCTCTATTGGTACACGGTCGAATTCGGGCTGATCGAGGAAGCGGGCAGCGTCCGTGCCTATGGCGCGGGCATCCTGTCAGGGCCGGCCGAGGTACGCTTTGCCGTCGAGGCGCAGAGCCCGAACCGCATCATGCTCAACGTCGACCGGGTGATGCGCACCGATTACGTCATCAGCGATCTGCAACCGACCTATTTCGTGATCGAAAGCTTTGCCGACCTCTACCGCCAGACGGTCGAGCGAGATTTCGACCGGCTCTATCGCAGCCTGCCCGCCGGGTTCACCTATGCCAACAGCGCGGTGATCGATGTCGATAATGTGCTGCACCGGGGTAGCCAAGAATACCACCTGCGCGGCGGGCGCGGCAGCGATGCCGTGCCCGTTTAAGCCTTCGCTTTGCGACGCACCAGCGCGTGATAGAGCACCAGCGTCACGCCGGTTGCCGCAAGCGCGACGCCGAGGCTGAGAAACGACAGGCTGCCAATCATAGTGCCGTCATTGGCGATCTCGCCTGCAACCACCGAGACCAGCAGGCCGAACGCGACCTGACGCAGGATATCGCCGGGCGCTTCCGTGCGCGCGAGGATCGAGGCCAGCCAGCCCAGAGTTGCCCCCAACACGATCAGCACCAGCAACGCCATTTTGTCCCAATTCTCCATCGTCACCGGCCGCGCCGGTTCACCTCCCAAACCAGCGGGGACGCGGCTGGTTCCATGAAACTGCTTTAGCGCAGGGATAGCCAGGCGAGCCCAACCGTTCCGACGATGATGCGATACCAGGCAAAGGGCGCGAACCCGATCTTCGTGACGATGGTGACGAACAGCTTGACCACCACCAGCGCGACGAGAAATCCGGACAGCGAGCCGATACCGATCAGCTCGATATCC
>RDXA01000212.1 GCA_004292705.1 Sphingomonadales bacterium
CAGCGTTGGAGAGGCCGTTGTGGCCGCCAGCCAGCCACGGGTCCTCGTAAACCACCGCTGCCATCAGGTCGGGGACCTTGTTGTAGCTGCGCTTCCACAAGGCGCGGAAGGCGCGGCCGGAGCTTACGATGGGCAAGTAATTGACATTGAAGCGCGCTGCGATCTCGGCGAGCTTGTAGGGCATCCCCGCTCCGCAGGTGACGCCGGTGACAAGGCCGCGGGTGCGTTCGAGCACGCCTTCGAGCACGGCCTGCGCCCCGCCCATTTCCCACAACACGTTGATATTGATCGCACCCTTGCCGTTCGCGATCTCGTAGGCCTTCTTCACCTGCGTGGTCGCGCCGTCGATGGCGTAGCGGATCAGTTCCTGATGGCGTTCTTCGCGGGTTCTGCCGTGATAGACCTGAGGGATCGGGTTGCCATGATCATCATAGCTGTCGGCATTGACGGCACTGACCGTGCCGATGCCCCCTGCGGCCGCCCATGCACCAGAGCTCGCGTGATTGGTCGCCGACACACCCTTGCCGCCTTCGACCAGCGGCCAGACTTCACGCCCGCCATAGACGATCGGGCTCAATCCCTTGAACAATGAAAACTCCCTTTCGCGCCGTCCCATGGCGCGCATAACGTAATGGTCACATAGAGCCGAGACAGGCGCGCCGCAACGACTGAGACGTCGGTATCACGAGCCCGCTTCGCAGACCTTGATCGCCTCTGGCTCGGTGCGCGCAGGACCGCGCTCGAAACGGGCGAAGTAGCCCTTGATGTCGGGCCGCTCGATGTATTCGACCAGCACGTACCCGACCGCCTCGAATTCGCAGAACAGTACGGTGTGCGGCAAGCCGTGGCGACCAACCGGACGGTCGCTTTCCACGACCACGATTTGCCCCCCCGCCGTGAGCGCAGGCCACATGTTCCAGAGGAAGGCGTAGGGTTCGGTCACCTCATGGTACATGTGCACCATGAAGATACGATCGAAGCTGTCAGGCGGAAGCTGCGGATTGTCGGCATCGCCGAACTTGATCGAGATATTCTCGAGCCGCTCCTTCTCCACGCGCCGCCCGAGCCGGTCGAGCGCCTCACGGCTGATGTCCTGCGCCAGCACGCGGCCGTCGGCGCCCACGCGTTCGGCAAGGCGGACGGTGTAATAGCCCTCGCCCGCGCCAATATCGGCGACAGTCATGCCGGGGCGGATAGCCGCGAGATCCATCACCACCTGCGCCTCGTTACGCTCGTCGCGGTCATCTTCGCTGGAGAACTGGGTCGAGACCACCGCGGCAACCGGGCGGTCGGGCGCAGGAAACGCAAGCGCGTTCTCGGGCCGGTCGGAGGTAACCGGCGCGAGCCCGTCGCACCCGGCAAGCAGCCCTGCACCGAGCGCCGCAGCACAAGTCAGGAACGCGTGCCGCAGCCGCATCGCGCCTTACTCCACGTCCTCGATCTCGACCTTCTCGCCCGTCACGCGCTGGGCGAGCGCGGCCGAGATGAAGGGATCGATCGCTCCATCAAGAACCGCATCGGGCGAGGTCGAGACAACCCCGGTGCGCAGATCCTTGACCATCTGGTAGGGCTGCAAGACATAGGATCGGATCTGGTGGCCCCAGCCAATATCGCTCTTGGCCGAATGTTCGGCGCTGGCCGCCTCCTCGCGCGAACGCATTTCCGCTTCGTAGAGGCGCGCTTTCAGCATGTTCATCGCGATTTCGCGGTTCTTGTGCTGGCTGCGGTCCTGCTGGCTCGCCACCACGATGCCGCTGGGCTGGTGGGTGATGCGCACTGCGGAATCGGTGGTGTTGACGTGCTGCCCGCCTGCGCCGGACGCGCGGTAGGTGTCGATCTTGAGATCGGCCGGATTGATGTCGATCTCGAACGAATCGTCGATCACCGGATAGACCCACACACTCGAAAAGCTCGTGTGGCGGCGAGCAGAACTGTCGTAGGGGCTGATGCGAACGAGCCGATGGACGCCGCTCTCGGTCTTGGCATAGCCATAGGCTCCATCGCCCTTGATCAGCAGCGTGGCCGACTTGATACCGGCCTGCTCGCCCGCCTGATACTCGACCGTATCGACCTTGAACCCGCGCCGTTCGGCCCAGCGGGCATACATCCGCAGCAGCATCTCGGCCCAGTCCTGGCTCTCGGTCCCGCCCGCCCCGGCGTGGATTTCGAGATAGGTGTCGTTGCCGTCCGCCTCGCCCGAGAGCAGCGCCTGCACCTTGTCGGCATCGGCGCGGTCGGCAAGCCGTTCAAGCGTCTTCAGACCATCCTCGACGATACTGTCCTCGCCCTCGGCCTCGCCCATTTCGATGAATTCGACCGCATCGGCCATTTCCGCAGCGATCTCGTTGACGGTGTTCACTGCCGT
>RDXA01000379.1 GCA_004292705.1 Sphingomonadales bacterium
AAGACCAGCGCCACCGGCGCGGGGACAGTGGTTTGCGGGCCGATATCGGCGAGCAGCGCCGCCGCCTGCCGCACTTCGGGGGCAGCCTCGGCCTCGGTGCTGTCGGGGCGCAGCAGCCCGGCGTGCATCTGCTCCTGAGCAAAAGGCGCCTGCCGCCAGCGGAAATAGCTCGTCAGTTCCGCCCCGTGCGCCGCCGCTTCCAGCGTCCACAGCGCCACCATGCCGGGCAGCGGCGCGGGGTTGAAGCGCGCCCAGTTCACCGGCCCGGGCTGCTGCTCCATCACCCCCCAACGCCCCTGCGAGCAGCCGCGATAAAGGTCATGGTGGAAGGCAGCGATATCGGGATGGCCCTGCCTGAGATAGGTGCACTTCTCGTCCGCCGAGAACCAGAACTGTTCGAGAAAGCCGAGCGGATAGGAATCCCATGTCGCCACGTCGATGTCGCGGCCCACGGCGTGGTGGTCGAACTCGGTAAAGAACCCCATGAAGTTATGGGTGATGTCCCTGCCCGGCGAGAGCCTGCGGATGATCGCCACCTGTTCGCGGTTGAAGCTGGCGACCTGATCGGAGGCAAAGCGGCGGTAATCGAGCCAGTGCGCGGGGTTGGCCTCGGTGACGGTCAGGTGCGGCGGATCGACCTCGGTAAAGCTGCGATATTCCATGCTCCAGAAGACATTGCCCCACGCCGCATTGAGCGCCTCCACGGAGCCATAACGCGCTGCCAGCCAGCCACGAAAAGCAGCGGCGGCCGCCGCCGAGAAGCTCAAGACCGTATCGTGGCAGCCATATTCATTGTCGGTCTGCCACATGACGATGGCGGGGTGATGCCCGTATCGTTCCGCCAGTGCCGTCACGATGCGCGCGGCTTCGGCGCGGTAGCCTTCGTGGCTGAAGCAATAGTGCCGCCGCGAACCAAAGCCGCGCGGGCGGCCCTGTTCGTCGATCGCGACCATGTCGGGCATCCGGTCGACCAACCATTTGGGCGGGGTCGCAGTGGGGGTGCCGAGGATCACCTTCAGCCCGGCTGCGTGCAGCGTTTCGATGGCGCGGTCGAGCCAGCCCCAGTCATAGTGGCCCGGTTCCGGTTCGATCCGGCTCCACGCGAATTCGCCGATGCGCACGAGGCCTAGGCCCATCTCGGTCATGCGGCGCGCATCCTCGGCCCACCAACTTTCCGGCCAATGTTCGGGGTAGTAGCAGCAGCCGAGTTTCACGCGATTGTCTCCAGCGCGATGAGCCACGCGGTTTCCGGGTGGGTGAGGGGGAGGGCGAGGCCTTGGGTCATCAACGCCGCGCCCGACAGGACGAGGCCGTTGCGCCATGCATCGGGGTTGGCGAGGTAGTGGCGGGCCTTGGGTGACCATGGCTCGGGCAGGGTGACGCGGTAGCGCGCTTGCGGCTCCAGCCCCGCGAGCCGCAAGGGTGCGGCGTCGAACTCGGGCGAGAAGGCGGTCTGCGCGGCGAGCGCTAGCGCCTTGTCGCAATGGGTCACCATCATGCCGGTGACGTTCGGATCGGGGTGTGCGAGGCGGTGCAGCGCACCGTTGTGCAGCACGGAGCGCCAGTCCTTGTAGAGCGCGATATGGGCGGCGAGGCATTCGCGTTCCTTCTCGCTCATGCGCGCCGGATCGGCCTCCACCCCCATGTGACCGAACAGGGCCACCTTGGCGCGGAAATCCATCGTGGTCCGCCTGCCGGTGATCGGATTGGGCGAGGGGCCGACATGGCTGCCAAGCACCTCCAAGGGCAGGAACTGGCTCCATGCACGCATGATCCGCAGGCGTTCGATCGGATCATTATTGTCCGACGGCCAGACCCGGTGACAGCGTGTCAGCACACCGAAATCGATCCGCCCCCCGCCGCTCGAACAGCTTTCGATCTCCACCTGAGGATGCGCGGCGCGGAGGCGGTCGAGCAGGGCGTAGAAACCTTCGGTCTGCCCCAGCCGCTGGCCCGCAGCCGGAAACAGATCGCGGTTATGATCCCACTTGAGATAGGCGATGGCATGATCGCGCAGCAGCCCATCGAGGCACCCGAACAGATAATCGCGCACTTCGGCGCGGGTCAGGTCGAGCACCAGCTGCCCGCGCATTGTTGCCCGTTCGCGCCCTTCGGCGTGCAGGCACCAGTCGGGATGCGCACGGTAGAGGTCGCTCTCGGGCGAGACCATCTCGGGTTCGACCCACAGGCCGAAATCCATCCCCAGCGCATGCACCCGCGCGATCAGCGGGCCAAGGCCTTGCGGGAAGACCGCGTCGGAGACGAACCAGTCCCCGAGGCTGGTGCCATCATTCCGCCGGCCTCCGAACCACCCGTCGTCGAGCACGAAGCGTTCGATGCCCAGCCCGGCGGCGCTTTCGGCCAGCGCGATCAGGCCCGCGTCCGACAGATCGAAGCCGAGCGCTTCCCATGAATTGAGGTGCACCTTGCGCGCGCCCCACGCGGCCCGCGCAGGAAGCACTCCGCTGCGCATGTGGGCGTGGAACGCCTGCGCCAGCGCGCTGCGATCCGGGGCGAGGGCGATCACCGCCTCGGGCGTCTCGAAGCGTGTGCCGGGTGCCAGCGTGACCGTGCCTGCATCCCACGCAGCCCCCATCAGCAGCATTGCCCGCCCGTCGCCTGCGCCTTGCGCATCGGGTTCAATCGTCAGCCAGGCATCACCGCTCCAGCCGAGATGTGCGCCCAGCGCCTCTTGGCCGGCATGGAGCAGCAGCCAGCCCGCTCCGCCGAAGCCCGGCTTGCCGATGGTGCTCTCGCGCCGCAGGCCATCGGGCCTGATCGCGCGGCGATGCTCCTGCATCTCGGCGGCCCAGCGTCCGGAATAGCTTGTCATCTCGGTAAAGCGCGCAGGCACGGGCAAGGCGAGCGCGGCCAGACGGTCCAGCTCCAGCGGGGTGTCACCTGTGTTGGTGATCTCAAGGCGCGCGCGCAGCACATCGCCCGCGCTGATCTGCCAGCGCACGATCACCTCGGCTCCGGCCGCAGGATCGGCGAATGTGACCGCAATCCCGCTGCCGTCGACCTCCCATTCGCTGACCCGGAAATCGGTCGCGATCTGCGCGCCGCCGCGCCGGATTTCGAGCGCGGGCGTGCCGCCCCAGCCTGCTTTTCGCTCGGGGAGGAGGCCGGGGCAGGGCGGGACATCGGGCTGGCTCTCGTGCCGCCCCCTTGTTCGCGCCGCCGCCAGCGCGGCGAGGCATTCACTCGCGGGCAGGCGCGCGCCCAGATGCAGGCAATCGGCCGCGCCGCCCTTCTCCAGCGCGAGCACAAGCGTCAGCCTCTCACCATCCAGCCGCACGAATTCCACGCGCATTCCTCTCCCGTCGCAGCGCCGGTGATGATCTGTGCCCCAAGGCTTGTCCGCCGCTCGCCATTGCGCTGTAACCGCACGAAGCAAGAGGGGAAAGCGCGAGAATGTCCGAAACCATCACCAGCGACAGCCTGACCCAAATCGTGGTCTGCCTCAGCCTGACCCTCGCCATCGCCGCCGCGACTTGGTTCACCCTGCGCCGTGAAAGCCACGACGGATCGAAGCGCGACGTCTATCTTGCAGGTGGCAAACTCAGCTGGCTATTCGTCGCGGGCGCGATCACGCTGACCAATCTTTCGACCGATCAACTGGTTGGGATGAACGGCAACCAGATGCTGCTGCTGGCATGGTGGGAGATCAGCGGCTTTGTCGGCCTGCTGATCCTCGCCTTCGTGTTCGTGCCGATCTATTACCGCGCCAGGGTGACGACCGTGACCGAGCTGCTGGAACAACGCTATGGCGGCGGGGGCATCCGCACGCTGGTGTCAGCGCTGTTCCTCTTCGGGATGATCCTTATCTATCTTCCCGCCGGGCTTTATTCAGGGGCATTGTTCCTGAAGACTGCGGGGATTGACCTGCCGCTGCTGGTTCTGGCCGCTTTCCTCGGCGTGGTGGCGGCGGCCTATACCATGGCGGGCGGCCTGCGCGCGGTGGCGGTGATGGAGACCTATGCCGGGGTTGGCGTGTTGGCGATTGCCGTGCTGATCGTGGTGCTGGCGCTGAATGCGGTTGACTGGAACCTTGCGCGGGGCGTCCCGCCTGAACGCCTCACCATGATTGGCGGGCCGGATTCGCCGATCCCGTTCCACACCCTGTTCACCGGAATGATCTTCATCCAGATCTATTACTGGTCAACCAACCAGCCGATCACCCAGAAGGCGATGGCCGCGCCCAATGTGCGCGAGGCGCAGAAAGGCGTGCTGGCGGCGGCGGTGGTGCGGATCCTGATCATACCGGCGATCGTGGTGATCCCCGGTGTGGTCGCCTTCCAGCTGTTCGGCGATATCGACGATGCGGCCTATGGCAGGCTGGTGGGCACGGTGCTGCCGCCGTGGCTTTCGGGTGTGTTCGCCGCCGCCATTGCTGCTGCCGTGATTGCGCACACGGCGGCCGTTCTGAACGCGGCGGTCGGCCTCTATGCCGTCGATTTCCACGAGAAGTTCGTGGGCCGCGTTGCTAGCCACTGGCGGCTGTCGGGCATCGTCACCGTGCTGCTGACGATCACGTCCATTGCGCTGGTGCCGGTGTTCCAGACCGCGACCAGTATCATCAACCTGCTCCAGCAGCTCAATGGCCTCAGCTCGATGCCGATCCTTTCGGCCTTCATCGTCGGGCTGCTGTTCACCGGGGTCGAGAGCCGCGCAGCGATTGTCGGCGTCTTGTGGGGCTTTGCGACCTATGCGCTGTTCAGCTTCGTCGCCGAGCCCATGGGCCTGATCGGCCTCCACTACATCGACTTCATGGTGGTGACACTGGTGACGAGCGTCATCGCAGCGCTCGCCTTCAACCGGCTGGTGCTGGGCGAGCGGGCGCGCTTTGCTCCGCGCACGGTCTTTGCGCTGCTGGCAGAGCGGGCTTCTGCGGCATGAGCATCGACCTCGGCAGGCCGCACCGGCGCTTCAATCCGCTGACCGGCGGGTGGGTGCAGGTCTCGCCGCAGCGCATGGGACGGCCGTGGCAGGGCGAGGTCTCGCCGCCCGATCCGCCGCCGCCCGCCCATGATCCCGCCTGCTACCTGTGCCCCGGCAACGCCCGTGTCGGCGGCGAGAGGAACCCCGATTATTCCGGGGTCCACGTCTTCGCCAATGATTTCCCCGCGCTGGCCGATGATATGGTCGGCGGCGCGGAGGATGACCCGCTGCTGCGGGCCGAGGCGTCGGCGGGCGTGTGCCGGGTGATCTGTTTTTCACCCGATCACGGCAAGTCCCTCCCGCTGCTGACGCCCACCCAGATCCGCGCGGTGGTGGATTGCTGGGCCGATCAGACAGCCGAGCTGGGCGCACGCTTCCAACATGTGCAGGTGTTCGAGAACAAAGGGGCGATGATGGGGTGTTCCAACCCCCACCCGCACGGGCAGGTCTGGGCGACAGCGCATCTCCCGCAGGAAATCGCCACAGAGGATACCCGGCAACGCGCCTACATGGCCGAACACGGGCGCTCGCTGCTGCGCGACGTGGCGGCGCGGGAAGCCGGAGGCGAACGCGTGGTCGAAAGCAATGATGACTGGCTTGCCATCGTCCCGTTCTGGGCGGCCTGGCCCTTCGAGACCCTGTTGCTGCCGCAGTTTGCCGTGCAGCGGATGCCGCAGTTGACCGGCGCACAGCGGGACAGTCTCGCCAGCATCCTCAAGGCGCTCACCACCCGTTATGACAATCTGTTCGAGGCGAGCTTTCCCTACTCCATGGGCTGGCACGGCGCGCCGTTCGACGCCGGGGCGACCGACCATTGGCAGCTTCATGCCCATTTCTATCCGCCGCTGCTGCGCTCGGCTTCTGTGCGCAAGTTCATGGTCGGCTATGAAATGCTGGCGGAGCCGCAGCGCGACCTGACGCCGGAGCGTGCGGCACAGATGTTGCGTTCCGTCGGCAGCCTGGTGCATTACGCGGGTTAACCTTGGGGGACGCATATTCATGGATCGCCGCGACAGACTGATTGCCCGCGCAAGACAGGGCTACCGGCTCGCCTATGGGGTCGAGCCGACGCGCTTTGTTGCGGCACCGGGCCGGGTCAACCTGATCGGCGAGCATGTCGATTACAATGACGGCTTTGTTCTGCCCTGCGCCATTGACCGCGAGGCCATCATTGCGTTCGGCCCCGCCGACAAGAACGCCAAGAATCCGACCCTCGATGCGGTGGCGCTCGACATGGGCGACATGGCCAGCGCCCGTGACAGCTTCGAACTCACCGGAGCGATCCGGCCGGGACAGAACAACTGGCAGAACCATGTGCGCGGCGTGGTGCACGCACTCGGGCGATACGGGCACCAGTTGCGACCGATGCGGATGGCAATCGCCGGAGACGTACCGATTGGCGCCGGGCTCTCGTCTTCGGCCGCCTTTGGCGTGGCATTGGCGCTGGCCTGCTCGGAATATTCGGGGCTTGGTCTTGGCCCCGAAATGCTCGCCAAGGTTGCCCAGATCGCAGAGAACGATTTTGTCGGATGCGCCTGCGGGATCATGGATCAGATGGCTTCGGCAGCGAGCGTGGCGGGCCATGCGCTGCTGCTTGATTGCCGCACGCTTGAGCACTTGCCGATCCCGATTCACCGCGGCTTGCGGATCACTGTGATCGACACCGGGCTGCGCCGCAGTCTGACCGAAAGCGCATTCAACGAGCGTCGTGCCGAGTGCGAGGCGGCCGCGAAGGCATTGGGCGTTGCCGCGCTTCGCGATTGCGATGCCGCCATGCTTGACGCGGCGCGCGACAGCCTCGAGCCTGTCCTCTATTGCCGCGCGCTCCATGTCGTGACCGAGATGGGGCGGGTCGAGCCGGTGGCGGTAGCCCTGGCGACCGGGGACACGCGCATGCTCGCCGATCTGATGCGCGAGGCGCACCTTTCGCTCTCGACCAATTTCGACGTCTCGCTGCCGCCGATCGACCGGCTTGCCAGACTGGTTGGCGAGGCGTTGGAGGACGCTGGCGGTGTGCGGCTGACGGGGGCAGGCTTTGGCGGCTGCCTGGTGGCGGTGAGCACGAAAGACGCGACCGCAGCCATCGACGATGCGGTTGCGCGCTACAACGCCGATGCCGATCTGCCCGCCCGGGCCGACATGTTCAGTCCGGTGAGCGGCGCTGCGCCGATCGCGCTGGGCTAAACCGGCGCAATTCTCTGCGACTTTGGGACATTCCTGCCCTCAGCCACGCTGAGGACGATTTACACATATAAAAATATCTTTATATGATGGTCGCCGAGATGATGATCGAAGACATCTTCAAAGCGCTGGGCGATCCGACCCGGCTGCGCATCGCCCGCCTGCTCGGGACGATGGAGCTGGCTGTGGGCGAACTGGCGCAGGTTCTGGGGCAAAGCCAGCCGCGCGTGTCGCGCCATGTCGGTATCCTGTGTGATGCAGGCCTCGCCGAACGCCGCCGCGAGGGCAGCTGGGTGTTCCTGCGCCAAAGCGAATCGAGCGGGCCGGTTATCGATGCGGTGCAGAGCCTGCTGGCACTTGCCGAGGCTGCCGAACCGGCTTTTTCCGCGCTGTGTGATAGCGACCGCAAGAAGCTAGCGGCGATCCGCGCGGCGCGCGAGGCGGCGGCCGAGACGTACTTCGCGCGCCACGCGGGGGATTGGGACAAGCTGCGGGCGCTCCACAGCGCCGATGCCGAAGTCGAGCGCCGCCTTGCCGAAGCCCTCGCCGACGCGCCGCTTGGCCATTTGCTCGACATCGGCACCGGCACGGGCCGCATGGCGGAACTGTTTGCGGATCGTGCCGATCGCATCGTCGCGCTCGACAAGAACCTTGAAATGCTGCGCGTAGCCCGCGCCAAACTCCAGCATCTGCCCGCAGCGCAGATCGAACTGGTGCAAGGCGATTTTGCCGATCTGCCGTTGCCCGATGCCAGCTTCGATACCGTGTTGCTGCATCAGGTGCTGCACTTCGCCCCCGATCCCGCTCCGGTGCTCGCGGAGGCCGCCCGGGTCCTGCGCGGCGGTGGGCGGATCGCTATCGTGGATTTCGCCAGCCACGATCACGAAGAGCTGCGCACGCGCCACCAACACGTGCGTCTCGGCTTTTCCGACCGCCAGATGGCCGAGCTCCTCAAGCTCGCCGGTTTCAGCGTCAACGCCCCGGTTGCGCTTGAAGGGGGCGCACTGGTGGTCAAGATCTGGACGGCCAAGCGCCGCGCCACGGCCTCCGTCTCCACTCCAAGAACCTCCGCCGTCCTTAGGGAAACTGTCTGATGACCCCGACTCTCGATCAGCTCCACGAATTCCGCACCGCGACCGATACGCCGTTGTTCAGCGGCCTGCCGGGCGATGTCGCGGTCAGCTTCGAATTCTTCCCGCCCAAGAGCGAGAAGATGGAAGAGCAGCTGTGGGACGCGGTGACGCAGTTGCAGCCGCTGGGGCCGAGCTTTGTCTCGGTCACCTACGGCGCGGGCGGATCGACGCGCGAGCGCACACACGCCACGGTGGCGCGGATCATCGGCGAGGCCGGGCTTCCGGCGGCGGCGCACCTCACCTGTGTCGCGGCGTCCAAGGCTGAAATCCGCGACGTGGCCGAGCAATACTGGGAAGCGGGCGTGCGTCATATCGTGGCGCTGCGCGGCGATGCGGGCGAGCCCGGCGCGCCGTTCACCCCGCACCCGGAAGGCTATGCCAGCGCTGCCGATCTGGTCACCGGTCTCAAGGATATCGCCGATTTCGAGGTGAGCGTTGCCGCCTATCCCGAAACGCACCCTGATGCGCTGAGCCCGCAGGACGACATCGACAATCTGAAGCGCAAGCTTGACGCAGGCGCCACCCGCGCGATCAGCCAGTTCTTCTTCTCGCCCGAAACCTTCTTCCGCTTTCGTGACCAATGCGCTGCCGCCGGGATCGATGCGCCGATCCTCCCCGGAATTCTGCCGGTCACCAACGTTGCACAGGCGAGGAAGTTCGCAAGCGCCTGCGGGGCCGAATTCCCCGCGTGGATGGACGGATTGTTCGAGGGGCTGGATGAAAAGCCCGCCGCCCGCCAGCTGGTCGCTGCCACGGTCGCGGCGGAGCTGTGCCGCCGCCTTTATGCAGGGGGCGTGCGCGATTTCCACTTCTACACGCTGAACCGGCCCGAGCTCGCCTATGCGATCTGCCACATGCTGGGCAAGCGTCCCGTGGAGTCAGCCCAATGAGCGCGCGTGAACACCTCCTCGCCGCCGCCAAGGAGCGCGTGCTGATCTTCGACGGCGCGTTCGGCACGCAGATCCAGAACCGCAAGCTGACCGAGGCGGATTATGCCGGCGATCTCGGCCTGCCCGCCGACCAGAAGGGCAATAACGACATTCTGGCGCTCACCCGACCCGATGTGTTGAGCGACATTACGCGTGCCTATTTCGCGGCGGGTTCGGATGTTGTCTCGACCAACACCTTCTCTGCCAATCGCATCAGCCAGGCGGATTATGCGGCGGAAGGTCTGGTGCGCGAAATCAATGTCGCCAGTGGCCAACTCGCCCGCGCGCTGGCCGATGAATTTGCGGCGAAAGACGGCAGGCCCCGCTTTGTCGCAGGCGCGATCGGGCCGACCAACAAGACCCTGTCGCTCAGTCCCGACGTCGAAGACCCCGGCTATCGCGAGATTGATTTCGATTATCTGGTCGATGTCTATCTCGAACAGGCGCGCGCGCTGGTGGAAGGGGGCGTCGATTTCATCCTCATTGAAACCGTCTTCGATACGCTCAATGCCAAGGCCGGGATCATGGCGGTGAAGAAGCTCGAGCGCGAACTCGGGCGCGAGGTTCCGGTGATGATCTCGATGACGCTGACCGATCTTTCGGGCCGCAACCTCTCCGGCCACACCGTCGAGGCCTTCTGGTATGCCGTGCGGCACGCCAAGCCGCTCACCATCGGCCTCAATTGCAGCTTTGGCGCGGAACAATTGCGTCCGCACGTCAAGGTGCTCTCGCAGATCGCGGACACGCTGCTGATGATCTATCCCAACGCCGGGCTGCCCAACGAGCTGGGCGAGTATGACGAGCAGCCCGATACCACCGCCGGGCTGGTGAAGGACTGGGCCGATCACGGGCAGGTCAACATCCTCGGCGGGTGCTGCGGATCGAGCCCCGCGCATATCGCCGCGATCGCCAAGGCGGTGGCGAACAGCGAGCCGCGCAAGGTGCCATCGCCTGAGCCTGCCATGAAGCTGGCGGGGCTTGAGGCCTTTATCGCCGCCTGATTATCGCTGAGAGAACATAAGTGACCCAACCGACCTCCTCCGCGCGCTTCATCAATATTGGCGAGCGCACCAACGTCACCGGCTCGGCCGCGTTCAAGAAGCTGATCATGGCAGGCGACTATCCCGCCGCCGTGGAAGTCGCGCGCCAGCAGGTCGATAACGGCGCGCAGGTGATCGATGTCAACATGGACGAAGGCCTGCTCGATGCGGTCCACGCCATGACCACCTTCCTGAAGCTGATCGCTGCCGAGCCCGACATCGCGCGGGTGCCGGTGATGATCGACTCATCGAAATTCCATGTGATCGAAGCGGGGCTGAAGTGCGTTTCCGGCAAGCCGATCGTCAATTCGATCAGCATGAAAGAGGGCGAGGAAGCCTTCCTCCAGCACGCGCGCATCTGCATGGATTACGGCGCGGCGGTGGTCGTCATGGCCTTCGATACGGTCGGGCAGGCGGACACCAAGCAGCGCAAGGTCGAAATCTGCAAGCGCGCCTATGATCTGCTGGTGGCCGAGGGCTTCCCGCCCGAAGACATCATCTTCGATCCCAACATCTTCGCGGTCGCCACGGGGATCGAGGAGCACAATAATTACGGCGTCGACTTCATCGAGGCGGTGAAGGAACTGCGCGTCTTGTGCCCGCATGCGCATTATTCTGGCGGGCTTTCGAACCTCTCCTTCTCCTTCCGGGGCAACGAACCGGTGCGCCGCGCGATGCACTCGGTGTTCCTCTATCACGCGATCCCGGCGGGCCTCGACATGGCCATCGTCAATGCGGGGCAATTGGACGTCTATGACCAGATCGACCCGGCACTGCGTGACGCCTGCGAGGACGTGATCCTCAACCGCGATCCTGACGCCACCGAACGCCTGATCACCCTCGCCGAAAGCTTCAAGGGCAAGAGCGTGGCGGACGAAAAGGCCGCCGAGGAATGGCGCGGCTGGCCGGTCGAACGGCGGCTCGAACACGCGCTGGTCAAGGGCATCGACGCGCATATCGTCGACGACACGGAGCAGATGCGCGCGGCCATCGCGGCCAACGGCGGCCGCCCGATCGAAGTGATCGAAGGCCCGCTGATGGACGGCATGAACGTCGTCGGCGACCTGTTCGGGAGCGGCAAGATGTTCCTGCCGCAGGTGGTCAAATCCGCGCGCGTGATGAAGAAGGCCGTGGCCCACCTCATCCCCTTCATCGAGGCCGAGAAGGACTTGCTGCCCGAAGAGGAACGGAAAGCCAAGGGCAAGATCATCATGGCCACCGTGAAGGGCGACGTCCACGACATCGGCAAGAACATCGTCGGCGTGGTGCTCCAGTGCAACGGCTATGACGTGATCGATCTGGGCGTCATGGTGCCCTGGCCCACGATCCTTGCCAGTGCCAACGACAACAAGGCCGACATGATCGGGCTGTCGGGCCTTATCACGCCGTCACTGGACGAGATGGTGACCGTGGCCGAGGAAATGCAGCGGGCAGGGATGACAATGCCGCTGCTGATCGGCGGGGCGACCACGTCCAAGGTGCACACGGCCTTGAAGATCGACCCGGCTTACGATGGTCCGGTGATCCACGTGCTGGATGCGAGCCGGGCGGTGGGCGTCGCCTCCAAGCTGCTCTCCGACACCCAGCGCAATGATTACGTCGCCGAGGTCGAGGACGAATACATCGCCGTGCGCGATGCCCGCGCGGGCAAGACGGTGAGCGCGCTGCTCAGCCTAGCCGACGCGCGCGCCAATGCCTTCGCCGCCGATATGGCTGCCAAGCCCGCTGCGCCCGCGCAGCCGGGTCTGCATGTCTTCGACGACTGGAGCCTTGAGCACCTGCGCGGCTTCATCGACTGGACGCCGTTCTTTCGCGCATGGGAACTCCACGGCAATTACCCCGCG
>RDXA01000213.1 GCA_004292705.1 Sphingomonadales bacterium
ATGCGGGTGGTAGCTGAAGTCGTTCTGCCCCTCGGCAAACCACATGTCCTCGAACCGGTCGACCACCGCCTGAAAGCCCCACGTCAGCTCCCGCCGGGCCAGCGGGGCGCCGAGGCAATGGTGCGTGCCCGAACCGAAGGCCATGTGTGCGCCCGACTTGGGCCGGTCGAGATCGAGTTTCTCGGGGCATTCGAAAAACCGCTCGTCCCGGTTGGCGGCGCCATACCGGACGTTGATGACCGCGCCGGCCGGGATCGTCACCCCGTCCAGTTCCACGTCCTTGTGGGTGAAGCGCATCAGCGATTGCACCGGGCTTTCGAGCCGCAGCACCTCCTCGACGAAATTGCGCATGTACTTGTCGGGATCGGCCTTCAGCTTGTGCCACACATCCTTGTTCTCGATCAGCAGCTTCATCCCTGCCGCCAGCGCATTGGTGGTGGTCTCGCTGCCGCCGACGAAGGTATCCGCCATCATCTCGGCGTGGAGTTCCTCGTCGTTCAGGGGCCGCCCCCAGCCGTCGATCACGGTGTTGACCAGCACCGAGATGAGGCTGCCATCGGGGTGCTCCCGCAGGCGTTCGAAGATCGGCTGGAAGTAATGCTGCGCCTCGATCTCGCGGTCGACCATCTCGAGGTGCTTGTCCTCGGGCAGCATGAGGGAAATGCGGTGGAAGAAGGCGTCGGTCCAGCCCTTGATCCGCCACATGTCCTCGCGCCGTGCGCCCATCTGCTCGCCGATGATGAACAGCGGCAGGGGGACGCAGAACTGGCGCACCCAGTCGCAGTGGCCATCGGCGATGAATTCGTCGATCAGCTCGTAGGCGAGGGTTTCGACGCGGGGGTCGATGTCCTTGATGCGGCTGGGCTTGAACGCCTCGTTGAACATCGCGCGCATCTGCTTGTGATTGGGATCGTCGCGGCCCGCCAGTGTCGGGGCGGGGAGCCAGCCCTTTTCCCTGAAGCGCTGCGCCACCATGCGCCCGCGCTCCATGTCGACGGGGCTGGCGCGCATCAGTTCGTTGGCCGCCGTGGACGGAAACCGCGCCGGGTCCATCAGCACCTCGCGCACGTGATCATAGCGGCTCACCACATAGATCTGCGTGCCGGGGATGTTGTAGACCGGGGCCTCGTCGCGGAGCTGCTTGTAGGCCTCGTAGGGGCACTGCTGCAGCTCGGGATCGAACAGGTTGATCTGGGGCTGGTTCATCACCGCACCTGGATCTTGTCCGCACCCCAGGGCGCGATGGCCTCGGCGGTCTTGAAGGCCTCGGGCAGTTCCTCGACCATGTGCCAGGTCGCCGCGAGCCGCCCGAAGCCGACGAAGAAGGCGACCGTCATGCCCAGTTCGACGATCTGCGCCTCGGTGAAGTGCCGGCGCAGTTCGGCATAGACCGCGTCATCGATGGCGAGGTGATCGGTCGCCATCAGCTCGCCGTAACGGATCGCGGCTTTTTCGGCCGCCGAGAGGTTCTCGGCCTCCTGCGGGCGTTCGAGCGAACACACCAGCCCCTCGGTCACCCCGTCCGCCACCGCATCGGCATAGCGGATCGCCATGCAGCTGCGGCACTGGTTGAAGAAGGCGACCCGCAAGCGCACCAGCTCCACCAGCCGCTCGGGCAGGGAACGGTTCAGCTTCAGCGCCCTGCCGAATGCCATCAGCCCCAGCGCCTGTTCCGGGCAATGCGCGAAGAAGCGCGTCAGGCCCTGTTCGAGATCGGTCAGATTGTCCGGCTGGATCGCGGCGACAAGGCGCGCGTCCCACTGGTCCGGCGCCAGTTTCTCGATCCGGCTCATGTCTCTCTCCCCATGCTCGGCACTGGCAATTTAGCCCGTTTCCGCAGGGTCGAGGCTGCGGGACAAGGTCACCCACGGCAATTGGCGGATTCGCTAAGCGAGGCGCCACCGCACGAGGGAGAGGCGGCGTTGCAGGCGGAAAAACCGCGCAATTTGGCACAGGTCGATCTGTTCGCTCCTGGCGCGCAGGAGCACTGGTATGATGCCTATGCCATCCTGCATGCCGAGGCCCCGGTGCAGCGCCTGCCGGGCGAAGGCCTGACCCCCGGCACCGATGCCTTCGTCCTCACCAAATATGAAGACGTGCGCCGCGTGGTGATGGACTGGGACCGCTTCCCGCCGACGCTTTCGCTGCTGGTGGCGCATATCCGGCAATCGGGCGAGATGCCCAACCATATCCCCGATATCGACGCGATGGTCGCCAACATCGTCTCGCTGCGGCCCGATCCCGAACTGTGGCGCGCACACCGCAAGGAGCTGACCGATCCCTGGGTCGGGCCGGGCTGCACGCGCCATGCGGGGATGATCACGCGCCATGTCGGTGATCTGATCGCCGGGATGCTGGCC
>RDXA01000214.1 GCA_004292705.1 Sphingomonadales bacterium
CGTCACCGATTTGGCGAGATTGCGCGGCTGGTCAACGTCAGTGCCTTTCACCACGGCGACATGATAGGCGAGCAGCTGCACCGGCACTGCATAGACCAGCGGCACGATCAGTGGATGAACCACCGGCATCTCGATGGCCGCGATGCAGCCCTCGCCCGCTGCGGCAATCCCCGCAGCGTCCGATATCAGCACCACCTGCCCGCCTCGCGCGCGTACCTCCTCCATGTTGGAGACGGTCTTCTCGAACAGCGGGCCGGATGGCGCGATCACCACTACCGGCACGGCATCGTCGATCAGCGCGATGGGGCCATGCTTCATCTCGCCCGCGGCATAGCCTTCGGCGTGGATATAGCTGATTTCCTTGAGCTTCAGTGCGCCTTCCAGCGCCAGCGGATAATCCTGCCCGCGCCCCAGATAGAGCACGTCGCGCGCGGGCGCGATGAGGTGCGCCATTGCCGCGATGTCATCGTCATGCGCCAGTGCGGCGTTGAGCGCGGCGGGCGCTTCGAGAAGGTGGCGCACGATCCGGGCTTCCTTATCGCGGGTCAGGCGGCCCTTCTTCACCGCCATGTGCGCGGCCAGCGCAGCAAGCACCGCCAACTGGCAGGTGAAGGCCTTGGTCGAAGCAACGCCGATTTCCGGCCCGGCATGGGTCGGCAGCAACAGATCAGCCTCGCGCGCCATGGTGCTGGTTGGCACGTTGACGACGACGCCGATGGTCTGACCGTTGGCCTTGCAATGGCGGAGCGCCGCAAGTGTGTCTGCCGTCTCACCGCTTTGCGATATGAACAGTGCAAGCCCGCCGTCCTCCAACACCGGGTTGCGGTAACGGAACTCCGAGGCGACATCGATGTCGACTGGCACACGGGCGAATTGCTCGAACCAATACTTCGCAACCATCCCCGCATAGAACGATGTGCCGCAAGCGACGATGGTCAGACGGCGCACGGCCGAAAGGTCGAAATCGATCTGCGGCAGCGCCACCGAATTGTCCGAGCGGCGCAGATAGGAGCCGAGCGTCTGCGCCACAACGGTCGGCTGCTCGTAAATTTCCTTCTGCATGAAGTGGCGGTAATTGCCCTTCTCCACCGCCGCTGCCGAAGCACCCGAGGCGCGGATCTCGCGGGTGACGGGGGTGTTTGCGGCATCGTAAACCTGTGCGGAATCCCGCCGCACCACCACCCAGTCGCCCTCCTCGAGATAGGAAATGCGCTGTGTCAGGGGGGCCAACGCCAGCGCGTCGGAACCAAGATACATTTCCGCCCCCTCGCCCGTCGGCCCATATCCGAGCACAAGCGGTGAGCCGAGCCGTGCACCGATCAAAAGATCGGGATGCTGGCGGAAGGCAATGGCAAGGGCAAAGGCACCGCGCAGGCGCGGCAACACTTCGCGCACGGCAGCGACCGGATCGGCGCCGGACTCGATCTGAGCCGAGATCAAGTGCGCGACGACTTCGCTATCGGTCTCGCTTTCGAACACCCGACCCTTGGCCGCAAGTTCTGCGCGCAGTTCCTTGAAATTCTCGATGATCCCGTTGTGAACAATCGCGACCTCGCCTGTCGCATGCGGGTGGGCATTGGCGGCGGTCGGCGCACCATGTGTTGCCCAGCGGGTGTGGGCGATCCCGATATGGCCCGGTGCCGGATCGGCTGCGAGCACATTGACCAGATTCGCCAGCCGCCCTTCAGCACGGCGGCGCACCAGCGCACCATCATGCAAAGTGCAGATCCCCGCACTGTCATAGCCGCGATATTCCATGCGCTTCAGCCCGTCGACCAGCCGGTCGGCAACGCTGCTATGGCCGACGATCCCGATAATGCCGCACATATGCCTAGGGTTTCCCTTGCTTCTGCTTCCGTCGCTCTAACTGCACAGTGCTTAACGACAAGCCCCTCGATTGCGCCGTTGGATCGGGCTTAGGAAAAAAACAACCATTCCCGCTTATTCACCATTCTTCGTGACGCACTGTTCGCTTCCACGGGGCGAGGTGCGCGATATGGAATGAGACCCTCGGGGGCTGGGAATGAGCGCATTCGGCAAAAAGGGTAATGCAGGCGGAATGAAGCCGGGCGCACGGCCCGCTTTCGGCGTCGCAAGACCTATGAAAGGCGCGGGCGCAGCCCCGCGCGGCGGCGAACAATTCCCGCCTATCCCAGGTGAAGCACCGGCGCCGCGCCCCGCGCCCGCGCCGTCTGCCAATCCGGCCCGTCCAGCAACGACGTCCGAGGCCATCGACCGCCTCAACGAGCGCATGGCGGCGGTCAACGAAGCCAATTCCGAAGTCGGCGGCTTCGAAGCCAGCATTCACAAGATCAAGGAACAGGTGCTCCCGCGC
>RDXA01000380.1 GCA_004292705.1 Sphingomonadales bacterium
TATAGAATACCGAGGTGACGGCGCTGTCTGGCAGCAGGGTCACGTAAAATTGCGCCGCCTCTAGCCCGCTCTGGTCAAACCATAGGCAAGTGGCAACTTCGGGCCTGCTCATTTCGCGGCGCGTGGCAGGGCGGCGGATTCGCGCGCCACCCTGTCGCCGACCATGCTGGTCAACGAGACCTGGCTCACCGATGTGCGCGTGCCGGTCGAAAATCTTGTGGGTCAGGAGAACAAGGGTTGGACCTATGCCAAGTTCCTGCTCGCCCATGAACGCTCTGGCATCGCCGGGGTGGCGCGGAGCAAGCGCGGCGTTGAAAAGCTTCGCGAAATCGCCGCGAACGAAACGCTGGACGGCGCGCCGCTCATCAAGGATTTCGACTTCGCCAAGAAGGTGAGCCAGCTCGAAATCGATCTGGCCGCACTCGAGATCACCGAGCTTCGCACGCTGGCCGGAGAGCAGGCGGGCAAGGGGCCGGGGCCGGAAAGCTCGATCCTCAAGATCAAGGGCACCGAAATCCAGCAGCGCCTGACCGAACTCACGCTGGAAGCGGTCGGCACCTACTCTGCGCCCTACATGGGCGGGGTGTCGAACGACAACGGGTCGAACGAACACCCGGTCGGCCCCGACTACGCGGCGCATGCAGCGGCGACCTATTTCAACATGCGCAAGACCAGCATCTATGGCGGATCGAACGAGATCCAGCGCAACATCATCACCAAGATGATCCTCGGTCTGTAAGCACCGAAGGACGGGAGAGAATTCGTGGATTTCAACTTCACCGAAGAACAGGGCATGGTGCGCGACGGCCTCTCGCGGCTGGTGCGTGAACAATACGGCTTCGAGGAGCGGCGCAAGGCGATTGCCAGCAGTGAAGGCTGGCGGCCCGAAGTCTGGGCGCAGCTCGCCGAACTGGGCATCCTCGGCATGCCCTTCAGCGAAGCCGATGGCGGCTTCGGCGGCGGCGCCGTCGATGCGATGGTGATCATGGAGGAGTTCGGCAAGGGTCTTGTGATCGAGCCTTTCCTGCCGACTGTCGTCTGCGCTGGCGGGTTCCTCAAGCACGGCGGCACCGCGGCGCAGAAGGAAGAACATATCGGCGGGATCGTGGCGGGCAGCAGCGTGTTCGCCTTCGCCTATGCCGAGCCGCGGGGGCGGTTTGACTATGCCGATCTCGAAACCACCGCGAAGAAGGACGGCGCAGGCTACATCCTCAACGGCCACAAGGCAGTGGTGATCGGCGCGCCCTGGGCGAGCCATCTGATCGTCACTGCCCGCACCGGCGGCGAACGGCGCGATCGTTCGGGCATCTCGGTTTTCGTCCTCGCCAAGGACACCGCCGGGGTCACAACCCGCGACTATGTGACGGTCGATGGCCGCCGCGCTTCAGAAGTCTATTTCGAGAACGTGGCCGTCGGCGCTGATGCCCTGATCGGCGCGGAGGGCGAAGGCCTTGCGCTGATCGAGCTCGTCACCGACGAAGCCATCGCCGCTCTGTGTGCCGAGGCCTGCGGGGCGATGAAGGTCGCCCATGCGATGACGGTCGAATACAGCCGCCAGCGCAAGCAGTTCGGCGTGCCGATCGGCAGCTTCCAGGTGCTCCAGCACCGCATGGTCGACATGTACACCGCCTACGAAACCGCCGTTTCGCTGACCTATCTTGCCACCCTGCGCCTCGGCTCGGACGAGCGGACCCGCAAGCAGGCCGTCAGCGCCGCGAAGGTCGGGGTGGGCCAGTCGGCGCGGCTGATCGGGCAGGAAGCTATCCAGATCCACGGCGGCAACGGCGTGACCGATGAATACGCCATCGGCCATTATTTCAAGCGGCTGACGATCTTCGACAGCGAATTCGGCAACGTCGATCACCACCTGAAGCGCCACGTCGCACTGTCCTGAGGGTTTGGCCCCGACATGATATCCGCCCCGCTCTCGGCCATCCGAGGGCGGGGCTTTTTCATGTGCAGTGTAACGTCCGGGCCCCGCGGAGCGAACCGCCCGGCATGAGAGCCGACGAAGCCACGCTCGCCCGGTTGATGTCGCTGTCGCAAGCAGGCGATCGGCAGGCCTATGCGACGCTGCTGGAAGCGTGTCAGCGCTGGCTGCGCGGCTATTACAGCCGCCGGATCGCGCCATCGAGCCTCGATGATCTGGTGCAGGAAACGCTGATCGCGCTCCACACCAAGCGCGCCTCGTGGGATGCCTCGCGCCCGTTCCTTCCCTGGCTGGCGGCGATTGCGCGCTATCGCTGGGTCGATCACCTGCGCAAGCTTTACCGCGCCAACGAGGATGAGCTCCGCGAGGAGCTGATCGGCAGCGACAGCGAGCCCGAAATCGCCGCGCGCCTCAGCCTTGAACGTCTGCTTGCCTTGCTCCCGCCCGCACAGGAGCGGGTCATCGCGCTGGTCAAGATCGAGGGGCTGAGCATCTCGGAGGCCTCGCAGGCAACCGGGCAGAGTGAGAGCCTTGTCAAAGTGAACATCCACCGCGGCCTCAAGAAACTGGCCCTTATGATCGAGAAAGAATGACCATGGAGCGCAATTCCGACGCCTTGATCGCGGAACTGGTGGAGAGCCTCCAGCCGGTGCGCCCGCTGCGGTTTGGCGAGGGGCTGGCGATCGTGCTGGCGGTGGCGACCGTGTCGACCGGGCTGGTGATCGGGCTGTTCGGCATGAGGGCTGATCTGGCCGCAGGCGCGTTTCATCCCATGCATCTGCTGGCGACCGGGCTCTATCTCGGGCTTGCGCTGGCGGCGACCGTGGCGGTGGTGGTGATGAGCCGCCCGCACGTCGGCAGCGATCACAGCGGCTGGCGCTGGGCGGCGGGCATGGCGGGGCTTCTGCCGGTGGCCGGCGTGATCGTTGCAGCGGGCCGGGGGGACGACATCTTCGCCGCCGAAACCATGCTCCACGGGCCGCAGTGCCTTGCGATTGGCGGTGCTGCTTCGCTGCTGGTGTTTGCCGTGCTGGCGTTGTGGCTAAGGCGCGGGGCACCGACTGCGCCGGGCCGCGCCGGGCTGGCCGCCGGGGTGGCGGCAGGAGCCTTCGGGATTTTCGCCTTTTCGCTGCACTGCCCGGATAATGACATTGTCCACCTTGGCATCTGGCACGGCGCGGTGGTGCTGGTGATGGCGGGGCTGGGCCGCGCGGTGCTGCCCAGCCTGATCCGCTGGTAGGCTAGCCGCGGCCTTTCGGCTTGGGCTTGAACGATTTCGGCTTGGCGTTGGCGTGGGGCTTGGCCTTGAACGGGCGCTGGGGTGCAGGGCCGCTGTTCGGCTTGCCGCGCCGGGCGTTTTCGCGCGCGGCCATGCGTGGCGGTTCGTTCGACTGCTCGATCGCGACGTAGCCGCCGTTCTCCTCGCTCCCCGCCGTGGCTGCGACCGCTTCGGCGAACTTGCCGGCGATGGCGCGGGGGATCTGGAAATAGGTTTCGGCTTGCGTGATCCGGATCGCGCCGATTTCATTGCGGGTGATGTGCCCGCGGCGGCAGATCAGCGGCATCACCCAGCGCGCTTCGGCGTTCTGTCGGCGACCGATATCCATCCGGAACCACACCGTATCCTCGAACCCTTCGCGGTGACGCGCCTTCTGCGCCTCGCGCTGGGCTTCGACCGATTGGGCGAGCAGCTCCTCCGGTTCGGGCATCGTCGCGCGGTGGGCCTGCACCAGCATCGCTGCAATTTCCTGCGGGGAGCGGGTTTCGAGCAGCTTGTCGGCCAGCTCGCGGTCGCTGTCGGTCACCTCGACCGGCTGCATCAGCTTGTCGAGCAGGCGCACTCGATCAGCAGCGATGATGTCATCACGGCCTGGTGCGGCAATCCATTGGGCGTTGATCTTTGCATGGTGCAGCATCGATTCCACCCGCTTGCGGCGCGGGAAGGGGACGATGATGACGGCGATGCCCTTCTTGCCCGCGCGCCCGGTCCGGCCCGAGCGGTGTTGCAGCGTTTCGGCGTCGCGGGGGATTTCGACGTGGATCACGAGGCTGAGGCTCGGCAGATCGATCCCGCGCGCGGCCACATCGGTCGCCACGCAGACCCGGGCGCGGCGATCGCGCAGGGCTTGCAGCGCCTGGTTGCGTTCCTGCTGCGAGTGCTCACCCGACAGCGCCACGACACCAAAGCCGCGCTCCTGCAAAGTCGCGTGCAGGTGGCGGACATTGTCGCGCGTGGCGCAGAACAGGATCGCGGTTTCCGCTTCGTGGAAGCGCAGCAGGTTGACCACCGCGTTCTCGATCTCGGACGGCGAAACGGTGACCGCCTGATAGGCAATGTCGCCATGCCCGCGCTCGGTGCCGCCGCTGGTAATCCGCAGGGCATCGCGCTGGTAGCGGCGGGCAAGCGCCTCGATCGGGCGCGGCATGGTGGCAGAGAACATCAGCACACGGCGATTTTCGGGCGTGGCGTCGAGAATTTCCTCCAGCTCCTCGCGGAAGCCCATGTCGAGCATCTCGTCGGCTTCATCGAGCACCACCGCGGCCAGCGCCGACAGATCGAGCGCGCCGCGCTCGAGATGGTCGCGCAGACGTCCCGGCGTGCCGACCACAATGCTCGCGCCAGCTTGCAGCGCGCGGCGCTCCTGCTGCGGGTTCATGCCGCCAACGCAGGTGGCGATCTTGGCTCCGGCTGAACGGTAGAGCCAATCGAGCTCGCGCGCGACTTGCAGTGCCAGTTCGCGGGTCGGTGCGATCACCAGCGCCAGCGGCGCAGGTGCGCGGCGCACCCGGCCATCCTCTCCCAGCACCTGATCGGCGAAAGCCAAGCCAAAAGCGACCGTCTTTCCCGATCCGGTCTGCGCCGAAACGACAAGGTCGCGCCCTTGTGCCTCAGGTTCGAGCACGGCGGACTGCACCGGGGTCAGTGTGTCATAGCCGCGTTCGGTCAGGGCCTCGGCGAGGCCAGTGGGCAGGTCGGGAAAAGGCATGGGGAGCAGCTTTCAGGCAAAGGTGCCTGCCGTGCGGAGCGGACAGGCAAAGTCGGTGACGCGCATCGCATCAAAGCGAGCCCCATACACACTTATGCCGGGTTTGGCTTGTTATTAAATCGGCCGGGCAGACCTATTCAGGTGACGCTGCGGCGAGCATGTCCATAAGGTTGCGCGCGGCCTCTCGGTCTTCCTCGTCGGGAAAGGCGACATCGAGATCGGGCGCATCGTCCAGCACCATCAGCAGGCTCCACAGTGCAAAGCGCTGGCCCCGGTCTGTGGTCATTCCGAAATCGACCCGCATGCGCTCCACCCCATCGGGCAGGGCAGCCGTCGCAACCTCTGCAAGATTGCGAGTGCCGAAATAGCGCTGGAGAAGGTCAGCCATGTCCATGGGTAAGGCCTTAAACCGCCTGCACAGGGTTGCAAGCGTTGGGCAGTCAGGCGGTCTTGCGCACCACGAGTTCGGGCGGCAGGACGAGGCTTTCGGTCGTCTCCCCCGCAAGCCTGCGCAGCAGTAGATCAACGAGGGCCCGCGCGCCTGCGGCAATGTCCTGCCGCACCGTGGTCAGCGGCGGCACGGTCTGGCGGGCGATGGGCAGATCGTCGAACCCGACAAGCTTGACGGCTTCCGGCACCGCGAACCCGTGCCCGCGTAATTCGGTCAGGCACAGTGCGGCGAGCGTATCGGTGGCGGCGAAGATGCCATCGATCGCGCCCGCATGGGCGGCCAGATGTGCAGCGATTTCCGCACTTGCACGCTCTGGCGAGAGGTGGGTGGGCAGCGCCATGATCGGGCCTATCCCGAGCCGCCGCGCGGCATCCTGCGCTCCAGCAAACCGCGCCGCAAATTCGATTGCAGTGGTATCGCCGAGGAAGGCGAGGCGTCTGGCCCCGGCGGCGATCAGGCGCTCGGCGGCGAGCCTCCCGCCCAGCCGGTTGTCGGTACCGACCACGCAATGCCGTTGGCCTTCGGTGTGATTGCCCCATACCACCATCGGATTGTAGCCGTCGGCGACATCCTCGATTCGGTCGAACTGGTCGGACTGGCCGATCACGATCACTCCATCGATCATGCCCGAACCGATGAAGCGGTCGAGCCAGTCGGGGTCATTGTCAGGCACCACGCGGCGCAGCATCAGGTCATAGCCCTCATGCGTGAGCTCGTCCGCGAGGTGGCCAAGCAAGGTCATGAAGAAGCTGTCGGAAATCTGCTGGCGAACGTCGTGGCCCAAGGGGATGATCACGCCCACCACGCTGGTCTTCTGTCGGCGGAGGCCACTCGCCATCTGGTTGGGGCGGAAGCCATGCTCGCGCGCCAGAGCCTCGATCCGCTCGCGGGTCTTGGCGTTGACGAGGCTCTTGCCCGCCAGCGCGCGACTGACAGTGCCGGCGGAAACCCCGGCCAACCGCGCCAGATCGGTGATATTGCGCACGGTGGTGCGGGTGGTCTTGTCGTCGTTCATCCCTGTCCCGTTGCCAGCCCTTGCGTGCGCGGCTGCCTGTGCCCCGCATCGACCAGCAGCGTAGCGAGCGCGCCCGCCAGCATCAAGACGCCGCCCAGCATCAACACATGGCGCGGATCGCCGCCGAGCAGTGGGCGGTAGATCAGCGGCAGGGTCAGAGTCTGGATCAGCATCGGGATGACGATGAAAAGATTGAAGATGCCCATATAGATGCCGTTCCTTTCGGGCGGGATGCAGTCGGCGAGCATTACGTAGGTGTTGCCCATCATCCCCGCCCAACCGATTCCGATGCCCAGCATCAGGATGAACAGCCCCGCCGGGGTGGAAACGCCGGGGATCAGCAGCATCGCGATGCCGGATGCGGCGAGGCACGCCGCATGGGTGGGCCGGGCGCCGAAGCGCCGGACGACAGGAATCAGCGCCAGTGCGCCGAGAAAGGCGACGAAGTTGTAAAGCGCGCCCGTCTGCTGCGCAGTCAGTGTCGCCTCGCGGAAGGCGGGGCTGGCCGGATCGCTGGTATCATAGAGCGAGCGGCCGACCGCGAAGGTTATATATTGCCAATAGGCGAACATCGCATACCACTGGCAGAGCATCGCCCCTGCCAGCTGGCGCATCGGACGTGGCATTTCCCGGATCGCGTCGCGGATCTCGGCCAGAGTGGCGCGCACGGTGAGAGGCCTTTCGGCAAGCTGTGCCTGCTCGGATGCATCAAGCGGCAACTCGCGCACCCGCAGCACCGACCACAGGATGGTCGAGAGGGAAAGGATCGCCCCGATCACGAAGGCAATCCGCACGATCACCGGAATGCCGTTGGCATCGAGCACGTCACGCGCGACGAAGGCCGTCAAAAGCGAGGGCGCGAGGTAGGACAGCGTCTGGGCCAGGCCGGTGAAGGCGCTCTGCGTAAGAAACCCGGTTGATCGCTGATCGGGGGCGAGCCGGTCGGCGACATAGGCGCGGTACGGCTCCATGGTGATGTTGTTGCCTGCATCGAGAATCCACAAGAGGCTCGCGGCCATCCACAAGGCGCTCGAATAGGGCATGGCGAACAGGCTGAGCGTGCAGATGACCGCGCCGATCAGGAAATAGGGGGTGCGGCGACCGAGCCGGGTATTTGTCCGATCGCTCATCGCGCCGACTATCGGCTGGATGATAAGGCCTGTCATCGGCCCAGCCAGCCAAAGCAGCGGCATGGTCGCCTCGTCTGCGCCAAGGAAGCCGTAGATCGGCCCCATATTGGCCTGTTGCAGGCCGAAGGAGAACTGCAGGCCGAAGAAGCCGATGTTCATCTCGACGATTCTGAGCAGCGAAAGCCGCGGCTTTTCCGACATATGGTGCCTCATCCCATTTGCTCTCAACGCGCCTTATAACCGGCGCTGTGGCTGAGAGGTGACATGAATCCGACTCATTTGCAAACGATTGCAAGATTCCGGTTGCAATCGTTTGCAAGATGATTAGGCCTCACCCTGTCAGCGCCCGCAGAAGCGCGAACCCGAGAGGAGAGAATCCATGAAATTGCGTATCGCGCTTTGCGCAAGTGCAGCTTTGTCGAGCCTGATTGCCAGCCCCGCCTTTGCACAGGACAATGCCGACAGCACTGGCACCGAAGGTGAGGAAATCATCGTCACCGCCGTCGCCCGTGGCCAGAACCGCATCGAAAGCTCGGTCTCGGTCAGCGCCATCGGGGCCGAGGCCATCGCCAATCTCGCCGCGCCTTCGTCGGCAGACCTGATCCGCCAGATTCCGGGTATCCGTTCCGAAGCCTCGGGCGGTGAGGGCAATGCCAACATCGCAGTGCGCGGCATTCCGGTGTCGACGGGCGGTGCGCGCTATATCCAGCTTCAGGAAGATGGCCTGCCGATCCTTGAATTCGGCGACATCATTTTCGGCAATGCCGACAATTTCCTGCGCGCCGACCGCAGCGTCGCCCGCGTCGAAGCGGTGCGCGGCGGTTCGGCTTCGACCTTTGCGTCGAATGCACCGGGCGCGGTGATCAACTTCATCTCCAAGACCGGCGAACAGGAAGGCGGCGCGATCCAGGCCAGCGTCGGGCTCGATTTCGAGAGCTACCGCCTCGATTTCGATTACGGCGCACCGCTCGCCGATGATCTCTATTTCCACGTCGGCGGGTTCTACCGCACCGGCGAGGGCCCGCGCGATATTGGCTATAACGGCTATGATGGCGGCCAGATCAAGGCCAACATCACCAAGGAATTCGACGGCGGCTATATCCGCTTCAGCGCCAAGTATCTCGATGATCGCACGCCCACCATTCTGCCGCAGCCTGTGCGCGTGGGTGGGACCAACGGGAACCCCGATTATCAGGCGATCGCGGGTTTCGATCCGCGCACGGATTCGCTCTACAGTCCGTTTCTCACGCCAGCGCAATCGCTCGACGGTAACAACAACCCGGCAAGCTATGACTTCCGCGACGGTCTTTCGGTCAAGAGCCTCGCCTTCGGGATCGAGAGCGAGATCGACGTGGGCGGCGGCTGGACGCTGACCAACCGCTTCCGTTTCGCCGACAATTCGGGCGGGTTCCAGTCACCTTTCCCGGCGGGCGCAGATCCGGCGCAAACAGTTGCTAACGGGATCGGCGGCGCGGGATCGCGGATCGTCATCGCCACTGGCCCCAATGCGGGGCAGACCGCCGATGCCGCTACCATTGGCGGCAACGGGCTGCTGACCAACGTGGTGGTGTTCAACACCCGCTTGAACAGCCTCGACAACGTCACCAACGATTTCCGGGTCAACAAGGCATTCGACTTCAGCGGCGGTACGGCCAATTTCACCACCGGCTTTTACCTTTCGCGCCAGACCATCGACACAGACTGGCTGTGGACCAGCCATGTTCAGACCGTGCAGGGCGATGGGCAGGCGGTGCTGGTCGACATCCGCAATGCGGCTGGTAACCTTGTCACTCAGGACGGCACAGTCGGTTTCGGTGCAAGCTTTTTCGGCAATTGCTGCCGCCGCAGCTATGATGTCGATTACAGCACCTATGCACCCTTCGCCTCGCTCTCGCTTGAGCTGGACCGCTTGACCATCGATGCCTCGATCCGCTACGATTTCGGCGATGCGAGCGGCACCATCACCGGCGCGGACAGCGGCTTTGGCCTGGGTGTCGGCAGCTTTGATTTCAATCGCAATGGCGTGATCAGCCCGGCCGAGGCGCAGACTGGTATCCTGCCGCTCGGTAGTGCCCGTCCGGTCAATTACAGCTTTGATTATTTCAGCTTCTCGCTCGGGGCGAACTACCTCATCACCGATGATCTGGGCGTCTTTGCACGCTACAGCCAGGGCGGCCGTCACACGGCTGACCGCAGCCTGTTCTCGCCCGCCGTCAGCGCGGTCGATGGCAGCCTGCCTGGCGGCGATGCGGGGGTAATCGCGCAGGTCGATCAGCTCGAGGTTGGCGTAAAGTATCAGGGCAATGGTCTCTCGCTGTTCGCCACGGGTTTCTTCGCCAAGACCGCCGAGACCAATGTCGATATCGCCCCGCTGGTGCTGTTCGATACCGAGTTCGAGGCCTTCGGGATCGAGTTGGAGGGCGCTTATCGCAGCGGGCCGTTCACACTTTCGGCGGGAGCGACCTGGACCGATGCCGAGATCAAGGATGCGCTCGCTGTGGCCACAATCGGCAACACCCCGCGGCGGCAGGCCGATCTCGTCTATCAGGCGACCGCGCAGTATGACAGCGAGCTGTTCACACTGGGCGCGAACATCGTCGGCACCACCGACAGCTTCACGCAGGACAACAACCAGCTGATCCTGCCCGCCTTCGCGCAGGTGAACGCCTTCCTGGCGGTGCGTCCGATCGACCGGGTCGAAATCGGGCTGAACGCGCAGAACCTGTTCAACGCCACCGGGTTTACCGAGGCAGAAGAGGGCGCGATCCCGGCCAACGGGCTTGTGCGGGCACGCTCGATTGCCGGGCGCACGGTGCTCGCCTCGGTGCGGTTTGATTTCTGATAACTGCCCCCGGGGCATTGTGGCTGGCCGCCAACACTCCAAGGCGGCCAGCCCCTTGCCTGAATGACGTCACGTAATGGGATGAATGCTGCGATGAATGCCGCACGGATGGGCGCCTGGACAGTCGAACACGTTCGCCGGATCTCGGCTACGCCGGAGGCGGCGCGCATTCCCCCGGTGGTCGCAGCTGACCGATCGGCGCTCGATCCCGCGCGGGTCTATTGGGATATGTGGCCGGTGCAGGACGTGAGCGGACACCGCGCGCTGATCGCCGGACGCGAGCTGTGGATGGCGCTGACCGCACCTGATCGCAGTGATCCCGGCCTCCGGCACTTCGAGGCGAAAATCCACTGGCTCCAACGTCGGGACGGAGCGTGGCACGATCTTGGTCCGGTCCTACCGGACAACCCGGTCCCTTACGAGCGGGAATGGGCAGGATCAGCGCTTTACGAGGCGGGCGTGGTGACGCTGTTTTTCACCGCCGCCGGAACTGCTGCGCGTGCCGGGGGCTATCAGCAGGAGCTGTGGCAGGCGAGTGCGCGGATCGGTGCGGACGGATGGCCGACCGACTGGTCCGCCCCCGCTCCCGTCGTAACCGGCTATGGCCCGCTGTACATGCCTGCCGATGCCCATGAGGGTGAGCCGGGGCAGATAAAGGCGTTTCGCGATCCATCATGGTTCCGTGATCCGGCTGATGGCAGCGAATATCTCGCCTTCACAGCCTCGCTGGTCGGTTCCGACAGCGCCTTCAACGGCGCCTTTGGATTAGCGCGCAAGGGCCCGTCAGGGTGGGTCCTTGCGCCCCCTTGCCTCCACGCAGAAGGCGTCAACAACGAGCTGGAGCGCGCCCATCTGGTGTTTCACGCCGGACATTACTACGCCTTCTGGTCGACGCAGACCGCGACTTTCGCGGATGGACTGCGTCATGCGCCGGGGGGACTTTACGGGATGGTGGCAGACAGCATGGCAGGCCCGTGGCGGCCTTTGAACGGCTCGGGACTGGTGCTCGCCAATCCCGCCGGGCGGCCTTTGCAGACCTATAGCTGGTATGTCGATGCCGCGCTGACTGTGTGCAGCTTCGTCGACTTGCTCCCCGACGGCACCTTCGGCGGAGTGCCCGCGCCGCTGCTCCAGTTGGAGCTTGATGGCGAGCGGGCGACATTGCGCGGGCTCGCGCGCGAGCAGGCGCTCTGATGCTGGGCGCAATCGAGGCGGGCGGCACCAAGTTCGTGCTGGCGGTCGGCCCCGCGCCTGATCGGATCATGGCGCGCCACGTGATCCCGACGCGCGCCCCGGAGACCACCCTCGTCGAGGCAATGGAATGGTTTGCGGGGCAGGGCAGGATCAGTGCGCTTGGAATCGGCAGCTTCGGTCCGGTGGATCTTGATCGCCAAAGTCCGCGCTGGGGCTTCATAACTGCCACTCCTAAGCCGGGCTGGTCCGACTGCGATTTTGCGGGCTATCTCGGTCAGGCGCTCAACGTGCCCGTCGGCTTCGAAACCGATGTCAATGCCGCCGCG
>RDXA01000215.1 GCA_004292705.1 Sphingomonadales bacterium
GTTGGCGCGGCTGGCCCGCAATGACACGACCAAGATGAGCCACGACACCAACAACCCGCGCGAATTGCGCGAGCTGGCGCTGGCCTGCGCACGCGAGGGTGACGGCACCTGCACCTGGGACCAGTACTTGCTGACCCCGCAAATCGCCGCCGCGCTGATCAGCCGGTTGCGTCAGGCGGGCCTGTTCCTCGACGCGCCCGAGTGGAATGACCGCCCGGCCACGCCCGAGGCCGATGCCGACTGGTTGATGCGCGTGCCGCCGGAGGACGCGCCCTTCCTCCCCGCCGACAAGATTGCCATCGAGGCGAACAAGGTCGGTTCGGGCGTGCTGTCCAAGCTCTACTTGGGCAAAATGCCGACCGAGCATGACGTGGCGCAGGCAACGGTGTTTTTCCTCGCCGATCGTGCTGTATCGGGCGAGACCTTCATGCCCTCGGGCGGCCTTTCCGTGGAGCGCTCCACCACCGAGCGCGAACTGTTCGGCAGCCCCAAGCAGGAGCGGCTCGACCAGATGCGCGGCAAGACGGTGTGGATCATCGGCGAACACCTCGCCGACTACCTTGCCGAAACCGCGCGGGCCTTCATCGAGGATTGCCACGCCGCCAACGTGGTGGTGATCACCCGGACGGCCGAGGCGTTCGAGGCGATCAAGGCCCAGCTTGACGAGGACGTGGGCCAGTCGCTGACCTCGCTGGTGGTCAGCAGCGATATCGAGGTCGCGATGGATGAGGCGCTGACCCAATGGGGCAAGCCGACTACCATCCTCTCGACCCCGATGGCGGCGCTGCCGGGCAAGCTGTTCGCGGCCGACGATCCGCTGACGCCCGAAGAGTTCCGTGACGTGGTGGCCGACAACCTCACCCACCACTTCCGCGTCTCGCGCCGGGCCTCGCTCTATGATGATTGCCAGCTGGTGCTGACCAGCCCCGATGTGCCGATGGGCGACAAGTCCCCGGCCTTCGCGCTGGCGAACTTCATCAAGACCACGCTCCACGCTTTCACCGCGACGCTGGCGGTGGAGAACGAGCGGCTTGTCCATGATGTCCCGGTCAACCAGATCAACCTCACGCGCCGCGTCCAATCCGAAGAGCCGCGCGATCTCGACGAGCATCTCGAGGAGGTGCGCCGTTTCGCCCGCGCCGTGCTGCTGGTCGGCGCGCCGCTGCCGGACGCGGAGGATTCGCGTTATCGTGCGCGGATCTATCGCGGCATGTCGATGACGGTGTGATACAGGGTCAGGAATGATCCAGTATCTGCCCTTCGAAAAGCCGATCGAGGCGCTCGACAAGCATGTGGCTGAGCTCGCTGCCCATGCCGAGGGCACGGGCGAGGCGCGGATGCTGCGCGAGCGGGCCGACAAGCTGCTCGCCGACACCTATGCCCGGCTGACCCCGTGGCAGCGCACGCTGGTCGCCCGCCATCCGCAGCGGCCGCGGTTCGAGAAGCTGGTGGCGGGGCTGTTCACCGATTTCCTCCCGATCGCGGGCGACCGCACCTTCGGGGACGATCAGGCGATCATCGGCGGCTTTGCCCGTTTCGAGGACCGCAAGGTCGTCGTCATCGGCCATGTGAAGGGCGAGGACACGCCGGGCCGTCTCAAGCACAATTTTGGCATGGCCCGGCCCGAGGGCTATCGCAAGGCGATCCGGCTGATGGAACTGGCCGACCGTTTCGGCCTGCCGGTGGTGACGCTGGTCGACACGCCCGGCGCCTTTCCCGGCGTCGATGCCGAGGCGCGCGGGCAGGCGGAAGCCATCGCCCGCTCGACCGAGGCCTGCCTCGCGCTGGGCGTGCCGCTGGTGGCGGTGATCATCGGCGAGGGCGGATCGGGCGGGGCGGTGGCGCTGGCGGCGGCCAACCGCGTGCTGATGTTCGAACACGCGGTCTATTCGGTGATCTCGCCCGAAGGCTGCGCCTCGATCCTGTGGCGTAGCGCCGCTCAGGCCGCCACGGCGGCCGAGGCGATGAAGGTGACGGCGGGCGATTTGCTGAAGCTCGGTGTGATCCACCGCATCGTCTATGAACCACGCGGCGGCGCGCACCGCGACCCGGACGAGACGGCAAAGCGCCTTGCGCTCGCCCTTCGCGCGGAGCTCAATGCGCTCACCGCCATGACGCCCGAAGAACTGCGCCGCGAGCGCGAGGAGTTTTTCCTCCGGCTCGGCTAGCGAGACAGGCAAACTGCTGGACGCAACAGAAGCCTGCACCCCCTTCGCATAGCTTAGAGCGGCTTCGGTGATCCTTGGGCTTGGTGGTTGCAGGCGGCTGCGGGGCCAATTTTACGCGCTCAACCAATCCGCTGTGATCTTGCCCCTATGCCCTTC
>RDXA01000216.1 GCA_004292705.1 Sphingomonadales bacterium
GCTGATCCTTGCCGAATTGCGCCTGCCCCGGGCCGTGCTCGCGGTGACGATCGGTGCGGGGCTGGGGGCGGCAGGGGCCGCGATGCAGGGATATCTCAGGAACCCGCTGGCCGATCCCGGCCTGTTCGGCATCGCGCCGATGGCGGCGCTGGGCGCGGTAGCGAGCTTCTGGCTGTCCCCGCTGATCGCGCCTGCCTTTGCCGCATGGAGCCTGCCCGCGCTGGCGTTGGCGGGTGCCGGGCTGGGCATGGCAGCGCTTGCCCTGATCGCGGGGCGTACGTCGGGTGACGCGGCAGGCGGTGCGGGCGGGGGGATCGCGCTGTTCACGCTGGCGGGATTGATGCTGGCGAGCCTTGCAGGCGCGCTCACCGCGCTTGCGATCACGCTCGCGCCCAATCCCTTTGCCCTCTCCGAGATCGTGATGTGGCTCAATGGCGCGCTCACCGATCGTTCGTGGCGCGAGGTCGCCATTGCTGCGCCGCTCACCATCGCAGGTGTCGCCATTCTGGCGTTCGCCGCGCGCAGCCTTGACGCGCTGACGCTGGGCGAGGAGGCAGCGCGCTCGCTCGGCATCGAGCCTGCGCGGCTGCTGCTGCTGTTGGTCGCGGGCGTGGGCCTGACCGTGGGCGCCGGTGTGGCCGTGGCCGGGATCATCGGCTTCGTCGGTCTAGTGGTTCCGCATCTGGTGCGACCGCTGACCAACCGTCTGCCATCAAGCCTGATCCTGCCCAGCGCGCTGGCCGGTGCCTGCCTTGTGCTGGTGGCGGACAGCATCGTGCGCGTGCTGCCATTGGCGACCGAGTTGCGGCTCGGCATTGCCCTGTCGCTGATCGGTGCGCCATTCTTCGGCTGGCTGCTGATCCGGATGCGGCGGGGGCAGCTATGAGCCTGATCGCAGACAAACTGACCCTGATGCGCGGCGGCAAGATGGTGGTCGCAGGCCTTTCTGCGGCGCTGGCTCCGGGCCAGATCACCGCTATTGTCGGCCCCAACGGCGCGGGCAAATCCTCGCTGCTGCTCGGGCTGGCGGGGCTGCTGAAGCCCGGCGCAGGGAGCGTTTCGCTGGAGGGTGCGAGCCTCGCTGGCCTTCACCCGCGCGCCCGCGCGCAGGCCATCGGCTATCTCCCGCAGAGCCCCGATATCGCCTGGGATGTGGCGGTGCAAAACCTCGTCGCCCTTGGCCGTCTGCCGTGGCGTGACGGGGGCACGACCGCAGTGGAGGCCGCGCTCGCCGCGCTCGATCTTGGACCACTGCGCCAGCGCCCTGTCAGCCAGCTTTCGGGCGGCGAGCGGGCGCGGGTGCTGCTCGCCCGCGTGCTCGCCGGAGAGCCCCGCTGGATTCTCGCCGACGAGCCGCTCGCCGCGCTCGATCTGGCGCACCAGCTGAGCCTGATCGCCCACCTCAAGGCTTGTGCGCGGGGCGGGCAGGGTGTGGCGGTGGTGCTGCACGACCTCGGCATCGCGATGAACCATGCCGACCGGGTGCTGGTGCTCAAAGCTGGCGCGCTGATTGCCGATGGCCCGCCCGATCAGGCGCTTGGCCCCGAGGTGATCGCGCAGGGCTGGGGGGTCGACGCCCGCTGGCTGGGCGAAGCAGGCGCGAAGGCGCTGATGAGCGGCGTGCGGGATCCGGGTTGATCGGGCAAATGCGGCGGGAGAGCCTCGCAAAAAGCTCCACCCGCCATGTTCTGCCCTCTGCGTGAGAAACTGTCTGACCGGCCAGGTTGCGACCCTGAAGGGACCCGGCCAGAAACCCGCAAAGAGAAGTCCCGTGTGGCGAAACCGGCAGAAACTGGCGACTTCAGATTTTCTGTAGGGGCCCACAATTTCGCAATCTTGAGCGATATCCAAGGAGGAAACCACCGTGGGGTGCGGCGGGCTTCCCTACGCCCGTAACATGATCGAACAACATCATTATGCTTGCCGACAACCGGAACGGAATGCGGCTTTTCGCCTTCAGCGAATCGAACATCAACAAACATTGCCCTGACCTGTCCTTTTCTCGCTGACCCCGCGCCCACCCCCGGGCACCAATCCCCACCTCACCCGTTGCACTCCCGCGCCCCCGTCTCCATCTGGGGACGACTGGCGCGCAGCCTTTCCGCGCACCCTTGACCCACGCGAACATTTCCGGAACAGACCAGACCCATGAGCCTTACCAAAATCTCCGTGCGCGGGGCGCGCGAGCACAATCTCAAGGGTATCGACATTGATCTGCCGCGTGATGCGCTGATCGTTGTCACGGGCCTGTCGGGCAGCGGTAAGTCGAGCCTCGCCTTTGACACGATCTATGCCGAGGGGCAGCGGCGCTATGTCGAGAGCCTCAGCGCCTATGCGCGCCAGTTCCTCGAAATGATGCAGAAGCCCGATGTCGAGCATATCGACGGCCTCTCCCCCGCGATCAGCATCGAGCAGAAGACCACCAGCCGCAACCCGCGCTCCACCGTGGCGACGGTGACCGAGATTTACGACTACATGCGCTTGCTGTGGGCGCGGGTCGGCACGCCCTATTCGCCCGCCACCGGCCTGCCGATTTCGGCGCAGACCGTCAGCCAGATGGTCGACCGCGTCATGGCCCTGCCCGAAGGCACCCGCCTGTTCTTGCTCGCGCCCGTCGTGCGCGGGCGCAAGGGCGAATACCGCAAGGAGCTGGCCGAATGGCAGCGCGGCGGCTTCACCCGCGTTCGGATCGATGGCGAGGTCTATCCGATCGAGGAGGCCCCCGCGCTCGACAAGAAGTTCAAGCACGACATCGAAGTGGTGGTCGACCGGATCGCGGTGAAGGAGGGCATCGAGACCCGCCTTGCCGAAAGCTTCGAACAGGCGCTGAAGCTGGCCGAGGGCCTGGCCTATGTCGATCTGGCGGATGGCGTGGTGCCGGGGCGCGAGGATGAGGCGCAAGGCGGCGCAATGAAGGGCGCAGGCCTGCCGCCCAACCGCATCGTCTTCAGCGAAAAGTTCGCCTGCCCGGTCTCCGGGTTTACGATTGAAGAGATCGAACCGCGCCTGTTCTCCTTCAACGCGCCCCAGGGCGCCTGCCCGGCCTGCGACGGGATCGGCGAGAAGCAGCTGTTCGATCCGCAGCTTGTGGTGCCCAATGAAGCGCTCACCTTGAAGCAAGGCGCGGTGGTGCCCTGGGCCAAGTCCAACCCGCCCTCGCCCTATTACATGCAGGTGCTCGCGTCGCTGGCCAAGGCCTACGGCTTCACCCTCACCACCCCGTGGAAGGACCTGGAGCCCGATCAGAAGCTCATCATCCTCCATGGCACGGGCGGGATGCCGGTACCGCTGACCTTCAAGGACGGCCGCCGCGAATACACCGTCAACAAGGCCTTCGAAGGCGTGATCGGCAACTTGAACCGCCGCCTACTCCAGACCGAAAGCGCGTGGATGCGCGAGGAGCTGTCGAAGTACCAGACCGCGCAGCCGTGCGAGACCTGCGGCGGCAAGCGGCTCAATGAAAAGGCGCTCAGCGTCCGCATCGCCCAGACCGACATCGCCACCCCCGTCGCCATGAGCGTGGCCGATGCCAAGGCGTGGTTCCTCGCCCTCGACGCCCAGCTTACCCCGCAGCAATCGCAGATCGCCAAGGCCATCCTCAAGGAGATCAACGAGCGCCTCGGCTTCCTTGACAATGTCGGGCTCGACTACCTCAACCTCGATCGCACCTCGGGCACCCTCTCCGGGGGTGAGAGCCAGCGCATCCGCTTGGCCAGCCAGATCGGCTCCGGCCTTTCGGGCGTGCTCTACGTCCTCGACGAGCCCAGCATCGGCCTCCACCAGCGCGACAATGACCGCCTGCTGGAGACGCTCAAGCGCCTGCGCGATCTCGGCAATACCGTGATTGTGGTCGAGCATGATGAGGATGCCATCCGCACCGCCGACTACATCGTCGACCTCGGCCCGGGCGCGGGGGTGCATGGCGGCTAGGTGGTCGCCGAAGGCACGCTCAAGCAAATCCTCAAGGCCAAGGGCAGCCTCACCGCCGATTACCTCACCGGCCGCCGCAAGATCGACGTGCCCGCCAAGCGCCGCAAGGGCAACGGCCACCACATCGTGGTCAAGAACGCGCGCGCCAACAA
>RDXA01000217.1 GCA_004292705.1 Sphingomonadales bacterium
GCAGCTGACCAGCCGGGAGGCAAAGTTCGTCGGGGCCTTCACCACCGCGCCGACCTATCGGCTCTACGCCATGGCCGACTCTGTCCCGCCCAAGCCCGCGCTGGTGCACAGCGAAGACGGCGCCGCCATCGCGCTCGAGGTCTACGAGCTGGGCCTCGCCGAATTCGGCAGTTTCGTCGCCGAGGTCCCCCCGCCGCTGGCGATCGGCACGGTCACGCTCGCCGATGGCACCAGCGTGAAGGGCTTCGTCGCCGAGCCGCGCGCGCTCACCGGGGCCGAGGACATCACCCACCTCGGCGGCTGGCGCGCCTATATTGCGAGCCGTTGATTGCCACGCCCTCGCTCCCTGACCTCCTGCCGCAAATCTACAGGCAACAGGCCGTGACCGGCGGTCTGCGGACATGGCTGCGCGGGGCGGGCGAGAGCGGCGGGCCGGATGAGCTCTCGCAGCTGCGTGCGGCCAAGGAAGCGGCCGAGGCGGCCAACGAGGCCAAGACCCGCTTTCTGGCGAGCGTCAGCCATGAGATCCGTTCGCCGCTCAATGCGATCTATGGCTATGCCCAGCTGATCGAGCGTAATCAGGGCAAGGACGCGGTCAGCGCCGCACGCGTCATTCGCAGAAGCGCCGAGCATCTGGCGCATCTGGTCGAAGGGCTGCTCGACATGTCGCTGGTCGAAGGCGGCGCGCTTAAGCTTGATCGCGAGGCGATCCGTTTCCCCGAGTTTCTCGATCAGTTGATCGCCATGCTCGAATTGCAGGCCCAGACCAAGGGTATCGCGCTGGTGCTTGAACGCCCGCCGGGCCTTCCCGAATTCGTCCATGCCGATCCCAAGCGCCTGCGCCAGGTGCTCATCAACTTGCTGGCCAACGCCATCAAGTTCACCGATCAGGGCCAGGTGACGCTGCGGGTCGGATACCGCAACGAGCTGGCCACCTTTGACGTGATCGACACCGGGATCGGCATTGCGCCCGAGGATGCTGCGCGCATCTTCGCTCCGTTCGAGCGGGTGGCGGGGCCGGGAGCAGACCGGGCCGGGGTCGGGCTCGGGCTCGCGATCACGCAGGCGCTGGTGCAAATCATGGGCGGTGAGGTCCGCGTGGAGAGCGCGCTGGGCGAAGGCTCCCGCTTCACGGTGCGCCTGATGCTGTCACAGCCGCACGCCCCGCCAATTGCACCCGCGCCAGAGCCGGGCGCAGTGACCGGCTATCTTGGGCGCGAGCGCTGGGTGCTGTTGATTGATGATGATCCGGTGCATCTCGGCATGGTGCGCGGGCTGCTTGAGCCGCTGGGTTTTCAGGTGCGCACTGCCAGTGACAGCGAGACCGGCCTCGCGCTCGCCGCGCAGGTGCAGCCAGATCTGGTGCTGTGCGATGTAGCGCTCGCGGGCGAGAGCGGGTGGGATCTCGCCGCACTCCTGCGCCGCCGTCATGGCGCGGGATTGCGGATCGTGATGCTCTCGGGTGAAGGACCGCAATCGGCGGGCTCCCCGCAGGAAAGCCCTGCCAATGACACGTTCGTGATGAAGCCATTCGACTTCACCGTGCTGCTTGATGTGATTGCGGAGCAGATCGACGTCGATTGGGTGCGCGCGGTCGGGCAACCGCGCAGCACCGACGCAGCAGGTTTTCCGCCTCTGCCACAGGCCATCGCCGGAAGAGCCGCTGCCCATTGCGCCGAGATCGAGCGACTGGTGCGCATCGGTCATGTCCGCGCGATCGAGGTCGAGATTGATGCCATCGCCGCACTTGGCCCCGAAGCCATGTCTCTTGCCGAGCGGATGCATGCAGCACTCGACAGTTTTGATTTGAAGGCGTTGGCGAGTCTTGCCAGATCGGCCCAGACCCATGCAGCGTAAGGATTGCATCCTTGTGGTTGACGACAATCCGGACTCGCTCCGGTTCCTTGTCGACACGATTGGCGCCGAGGACATGACGGTGCTGATTGCGCGCAGCGGTGAGGCCACCCTTGATCTGCTCCGTGAGGTCCAGCCCGACCTGATCCTGATGGACGCAATCATGCCCGGCATCAGTGGGATCGAGACCACACAGGCGATCAAAAGCAATCCAGTGACCGCGCACATTCCGGTGATCTTCATGACGGGCCTCAACGATCCCGAACATGTCGTTGCTGCACTAGGCACAGGTGGGGTCGACTATGTGCGCAAGCCGGTCGTGATCGAGGAACTGCTGGCGCGCATCAGGGTGCACCTTGCCAACGCGCGCGGTGCCTATCGTTCCCGGCTCGCTTTGGGGCTCGCAGGGCGCAGTCTGGTGGCGCTTGGTGCGGATGGAGCCGTGATCTGGTGCACCCCGCAGAT
>RDXA01000218.1 GCA_004292705.1 Sphingomonadales bacterium
GCGCCGACATTGCCGATATGCGGGAAGGTGAAGGTGACGATCTGCGCGGCGTAGGAGGGATCGGTCATCACCTCCTGATAACCGGTCATCGCGGTGTTGAAGCACACCTCGCCCACCGCGCTGCCGACCGCGCCAAAGCCACGGCCCCATACCACCGTCCCATCGGCCAGAACGAGGACTCCCGTTGCGCCAGAAGGTTGCGCGCGAAGAGATGCGGGGTCGGCCATGGGGCGCTCCGTTGACGGGGTTTCCAGCGATGTTGCTAAGTTTTGTCCGCTAGGCGCGCCTGCCCCCCGCGTCAACCTAGGCTTGGCCGCTGATTTGCGTTAGAGGCGCGCGCCACACCTCCATCCACAGGAAAAGACGCAATGATCCGTGACGATATCAAGGCCGCCACCATCACGGCGATGAAGGCCGGCGAGAAGGACCGCACCGCCGCGCTCCGCCAGATCAGCGCCAAGATCAAGGACCGTGATATTGAAGAGCGCACCGCCACCTCGCCGATCACCGATGATGATGTGCTGGTGACGTCGGTGCTGCAAAAGATGGCGAAGCAGCGCCGCGAATCGATCGAGATGTATGGTGCCGGCGGCCGCGAGGAGCTCGTCGCAGTGGAACGCGCCGAGCTTGCCGTGATCGAGGAATTCCTGCCGCAGACGATGAGCGAGGCCGATACTGCCGCCGCGATCGAAGCGATCAAGGCCGAGACGGGTGCGTCGACCATGAAGGACATGGGCACCGTGATGGCCGAGCTGAAGGCCCGCCACGGCGCGGTCCTCGATGGCAAGCTGGCGAGTTCGCTGGTGAAGGCGGCGTTGAGTTAAAATCTCTCTTTCCCCGTTCGTGTCGAGCGAAGTCGAGACACCCTTGTCCGTTAAGTGGTAGCCTCTCGACTTCGCTCGAGGCGAACGATTATATTTCGGCCATGGCCTTCTGGTGCTACATATTGCGCTGTTCTGACGGCAAATATTACACCGGGCATACCGATAGCCTGGAACGCCGTATCGCCGAGCACCAGCATGGCGGCTCTTGCGATTTCACCTCGAAGCGCCTGCCCGTCACGCTCTTGTGGGCGCAGGATTTCCCGTCGCGCTACGAGGCACTCCAAAGCGAGTTGACCGTGAAGAAGTGGTCACGCGCGAAGAAGGAAGCGCTCGCACGGTCCGATTGGAAGGCGCTGTCTCATTTCGCCAAGCCGCCCTCTGAACGATCCACAGGCACTCCACGACTAGGTGTCTCGACTTCGCTCGACACGAACGGAGATGGGGAGCAGTAGAAGCGGATGGCCATCACCCCGCAATGGAAGGACGAGCTGCGTGCGCGGATCACGTTGTCGTCGCTCGTCCAGCGCAGCGTCAAGCTGACGCGGGCGGGGCGGGAGTGGAAGGGGTGCTGCCCGTTCCATGACGAAAAGACCCCGAGCTTCTACGTCAACGATCAGAAGCAGTTCTACCACTGCTTCGGCTGCGGGGCGCATGGCGATGCGATCAGCTGGATGGTGGATCAACAGGGTCTACAGTTCATCGACGCGATCAAGGAGCTGGCCGGAATGGCCGGGATGGAAGTCCCTGCCCCCGATCCCGTCATGGCGAAACGGGCCGAACAGCGCGCCAGCCTGATCGATGTGACCGAGGCGGCCCAGCGGTTCTTTGTCGAAAGCCTTTCAGGGCCGAGCGGCGGGGCGGCGCGGGACTATCTCCAGCGGCGCGGCTTTTCGCCTGCGGTGATGCGCGAATTCGGCTTCGGCTGGGCTCCGGACGACCGGCAGGCCCTCCCACGCGCCCTTTCGGGCTTCGGCGAGGACATGCTCGAAGGTGCCGGGATGCGCGCCGCCAATGAACAGGGCGAACGCTACGACCGGTTCCGGGGCCGCGTCATGCTGCCGATTCAGGACGCGCGCGGGCGGGTGATCGCTTTCGGCGGGCGCATTCTCGACAAGCGCGACGGGGTGGCGAAGTACCTCAACTCGCCCGACACCGACCTCTTCGACAAGGGCCGCACGCTCTACAACCTCCACCGTGCCGCCCCTGCTGCGCGCCAATCCGGCCGCGTGGTGGTGGTCGAAGGCTATATGGATGTGATCGCGCTCGCCAATGCGGGGATTGCCGATGCGGTCGCCCCGCTCGGCACCGCGCTGACCGAGATGCAGCTCGAACTGCTGTGGCGCATGGTCGAGGTGCCGGTGCTGTGCTTCGATGGCGATGCGGCCGGGCAGAGGGCAGCGATGCGCGCCATCACCCGGGCGCTGCCGCTGCTCGCCCCGATGCGCTCGCTCGCTATCGTGCGGCTTCCGGCGGGGCTC
>RDXA01000381.1 GCA_004292705.1 Sphingomonadales bacterium
GGCAGACTTGGGGAAGCACAGACGACGAAGCGCGTTGCTTTATCGACGAACAGGACATCGGACCCACGCGCTGCCGCTGCCGAGGGCGAGCCGGAAACGCTGGAAAACTTGCGCCCGCGCCTTTGCGCCCGACCGCCGCGTCCCTAATCGGATAGGCGTGACAGCACAGATCGACATCGGGCGGGACCACAGCGGGCAGACGATCGGGATCGATCTGGCGGAGCTCCTTGCCACACGCCTGCTCGTGCAGGGCAATTCGGGGTCCGGCAAGTCGCACCTCCTGCGCCGTCTGCTGGAGGAATGCGCCGGGCAGGTTCAACAGATCGTGATCGATCCTGAAGGCGATTTTGTCACCCTTGCGGACGCGTTCGGCCATGTGGTGATCGACGCCGGGGCCTATTCCCCGCGCGAAATCGAGGAACTGGCAGCCCGCGTGCGCCAGCACCGTGCATCGGTTGTCCTGGCGCTCGATGAGCTTGAGGTCGAACAGCAGATCCGCTGCGCCGCCTTGTTCCTGACTGCCCTGTTCGATGCCCCGCGCGAGCACTGGTATCCGGCGCTGGTGGTGGTCGACGAGGCGCAGATGTTCGCGCCCGCCGCAGCGGGCGAGATGAACGACGAGACCCGCCGCATGACGCTTTCGGCGATGACCAACCTGATGTGCCGTGGCCGCAAGCGCGGGCTTGCCGGGATTGTCGCCACCCAGCGCCTTGCGAAACTGGCGAAAAATGTCGCCGCCGAGGCTTCCAATTTTCTCATGGGGCGCACCTTTCTCGACATCGACATGCAGCGGGCAGCTGACCTCCTCGGCATGGACCGGCGCCAAGCAGAGCGGATTCGCGATCTCCAGCGCGGGCAGTTCCTCGGGCTGGGCCCGGCGATCAGCCGGCGGCCGGTGGCGGTCCATGTCGGCGCGGTACGGACCGCAGGTCGCGGGGGCATGCAGGGGCTGATCCCGCTGCCTGACACGGCAGAAGGGGCCATGGAAGCCTTGCTGACTGACCGCCTTACGCAAGCGGCGGCCCTGCCCCAGCCCGCCCGCCGAACTACCCCAGTGGTGCGGGCAGACCTCAATGAAGCCATCGCCATTCCCCGCGCGCTTCCCGACGTGATGCCCCGTTCCGAGGGGCCGCCGCCATCTCAACCCTCGCCAGTGCCACTGCCCGTTGCAGCAGCCCCGCCCGATGAAGAGGCTCCCCCAGCGATCGAGGCGGTCATCCGGGAAATCGCGCAGACTGAAGGTGCCACCTTCCGCCCCGCAGCTGCGCTGTTCCGCGACTTTGCCATGCGGTGCCGCCAGCGCGGCATCGCCAGCGCTCATGTTGATCTTGCACGCTTCCGCCGCATGTTTGCCTTTGCGATCACCGGTCTCGACCTGATCGAGAGCCACACGCAGGCCGCCATTGCGCAGGCGGCCGAGGGCGTGGCGGAAGATGTGCTTGCCCCCTATTTGGCGATCCTGATGGCCGCAACGCAGGGCACGCCCATGCCGGACGAGGAGGAACTCGGCCACCTCTACGGCAGCGCCTCGCCAAGCCGGGTGCGGCGGCTGCTCGATCATCTCGAACGGCAAGGCCTGATCGGCGTGCGCGAGGACTTTGGCGGCGAACGCCGGATCAGCGTCCCAGGCGTGCCTGCAGCAGTGTGATGTTCGACGCGGGTGATTGCATCAGGTTCGTCGAGCGGCTGGTTGAGCGGGGTGAGGCCGTAGAACGCAGGCGTGCGCTCCGCCGGGCAGCCCCACCGGATTGCATCAGGGTGGCGCTTGCCGAATAAGTTGCGTTTGACAATCCATCTCGCCCCTCGCAGTCTGCACCCCTGAGCAAGGCTCTCGAAGGGGATCAATCGAATGCAAGCGCAAATACTCGCGCCTGCCGCCGTGCTGGTGGTGTGGTCGCTGATCGTGCTCCTGTGGATCATTCCGGCGCGCTTCGGCGCAGTGGCGAAGCTGGCGGACAAGTCCGCGCTGCCCAACAAGGTCGGCGTACGCGGCAATGATCTGGAAGGCGTGCTACCCGACAAGGCCAACTGGCCTGCGCACAATTATGCCCACCTGATGGAGCAGCCGACGGTATTCTATCCGACCGTCCTGATTCTTGCGATCATGGGGCCGGGCGCGCTCGATGTGGCGCTGGCGTGGACCTATGTCGCCCTGCGGATCATCCATTCGCTGTGGCAGAATCTCGTCAACACCATACCGTTGCGGTTCCTGTTGTTCATCACCAGCACTATCGCCTTGGTGGTTCTGGCAGTGCGCGCCGCGATGGCCACGCTCTTGGCCGACCCTTCCGCGCTGCCGGTTTGAGGAGACACGAATAATGATCGGCATGGATATTCTTCAGCCCGTTGTCGCGCTGCTGGCCTGGACGATGATCATGTGGGTGTGGATGTATGCCACCCGTATCCCGGCCATGCTCAAGGCAGGGATCGACGCCAAGGGGATGGTGGGCTCGACCGGCGCAAGCCTGCGTGCGCAACTGCCTGACAATGTCAGCTGGAAAGCAGACAATTACAATCACCTGCACGAAGCACCTACTGTCTTTTATGCAGTGGCAATCGTGCTGGCGATCATCGGTCAGGGCGATGGGATGAACACGCTCATCGCCTGGGCCTATGTGGTTTTGCGGGTGGCGCACTCTATTGTGCAGGCGACGGTCAACCGTGTGGCGCTGCGCTTTGCCCTGTTTGCGCTGTCAACGCTGGCGTTGATGGTGCTGATCTTCCACGCGGCGATCCCGGTGTTCGACCTGCATCTGCACGGCTGAGGGACAGGTGGGGCGGTGGATCACTCCGCCGCCTCAGCCTCCTTCACGGTGTGCTGGCGCGCGGCAAGGAAGCGCTCGCCATCGAGTGCAGCCATGCAGCCCATGCCCGCCGCCGTCACCGCCTGACGATAGACATGATCGGTCACATCGCCGGCCGCGAACACGCCCGGGATCACGGTTTTGGGTGTGCCCGGCTCGGTCAGCAGATAGCCGCTTTCGTCCATCGGCAGCTTGCCCTTGAACAATTCGGTCGCGGGCGCATGGCCGATCGCAACGAAGGCGCCGTCGACTTCCAGCGTCGAGGCCTCCCCGGTCGCGGTGTCGGTCAGCGCGAGGTGATGGAGCATGCCGTTTGCGCCCGCCTCGAAACTGTCGACCGCCTTGTTCCACAGCACGGTGATCTTGGGATTGGCGAACAGCCGTTCCTGCAGGATCTTCTCGGCGCGAAGGCTGTCGCGGCGGTGGATCAGGGTGACGTTGTCCGAGTGATTGGTGAGGTAGAGCGCCTCTTCCACTGCTGTGTTCCCGCCGCCGATCACGGCGACTGTCTTGCCGCGATAGAAGAACCCGTCGCAGGTCGCGCAGGCCGAAACGCCTTTTCCGCCAAGGGCTTGCTCACCCGGCACGCCCAGCCACTTGGCCTGTGCGCCCGTGCAGATGACGAGGCAATCAGCGATATACTCATCCCCGCTGTCGCCGATGGCGCGGAAGGGCGCGCCATGTTCGAGATCGACCGATACGATCGTGTCCCAGATCATCCGCGTGCCAACATGCTCGGCCTGGGCCTTCATTTCCTCCATCAGCCAGGGCCCCTGCACCACGTCGCGGAAACCCGGGTAGTTTTCGACATCGGTGGTGATGGTGAGCTGGCCGCCGGGCTGAAGACCCTGAACAACAATGGGTTCCAGCATGGCCCGCGCGGCGTAGATGGCCGCGGAATAGCCCGCCGGGCCGGAGCCGATGATCAGCATTTTGGTGGTATGGGTGGCCATGGGGTGTGTCTTCCAGAAGAATCTCAGGCGGGGAATATGGGGATTTCGGAGCCGGTTGTCACGCCACCAGCTTGGCCTTGAGGCGGTCCCGTCGGGCCGCGTCCACTCCCAGCTGTGTTGCCAGATAGGTATCGAGCGATCCGTGATCCTCCGTCACCTTTGCAATATAAGTATCGATATATTCAGGCAAAACGCCCATCAGATTATGCAAGGCCTCGGGCTCTATGGCGCCATAATGTGCTTCCATCCGGGGGAGGGACTGGCGTTCAAGGATGTCGCGCGTGGGCGCCGCGTTGGTCAGCAGGAATTCGGCCACAATATCATCGTGATGCACACCGAGCGTATGGAGCAGCAGGCTCGCGGCGATGCCGGTACGGTCCTTGCCGGCAAAGCAATGCACCAGGCTACCACCGTCATTCTCGTCCAAAGCCTTGAAATAGCGCGTGAACATGGCGATCATCGCGGGGTTGACCGGCATCCGCGTGTAAACCGCCAGCATCCGCTCGCGCGCCTTCTGCGGCGTCATCACGACCTGCCCGCCCCCACCTTCATGCGGCGGCGAATTGGTCGTTTCTCCATCATGAGCAATGACTTGGGCCGCGAACTTTGGATGGCGTCGACACGGGAATCCCGCGCGCTCGCTTACCCCGCGCAGGTCGATCACGGTGCGGATATCGAGCCCCTGCACCAGCGCCAGATCATGGTCTGAGGCTTCCATATGCTGCCCCGAGCGGAACAGGACACCCGTCTTGACCCGTCCCTCTCCCGGGACGGCATAGCCGCCATAATCGCGAAGATTATGAATGCCTTGCGTGACAAAGAACGGGCCGATGCGCGCGCCATCGGGGGCCGCCTCATGAGAATCGCTGGTCATCGTGCCCGACCCTTACAGGCCTCCATGACTTGGGCAAGACGTGGACAAGACTTGGGTACGACTGGGTTACGACTGGGGCACGGCCGGGCCAGAACCGGGATCTAGGGGATGTTGCGAGGGGGCAGCGAAGGCCAGCCCAAACCGCTGCCAGATTATTCCCGCGATTGCCCACACCAACCCAAGCAACACGAACCGCCCATGGCCCACATCCTGATTGCCGACGACGATGAACTGATCGCCGAGCTGGCGAGCGAGGTGCTGATCGATGCAGGCCACGCCTGTGGCTGGGTCACCGGCGCGGCGGCTGCGTGGCGCTGCGTCCAGCGCAAGCGTCCCGATCTGCTGCTGCTCGATCAGGGGATGCCCGGCGAATCCGGCCTCACCCTGCTGCGCCGCCTGCGCCGATCACCCCAGCTTTATGATTTGCCGGTCATGATGTTCACCACCATGCGCGGAGAGCAGGACCAGCGTCAGGCGATCTATGCCGGAGCGCAGGATTTCCTGTCCAAACCCTTCGATCCACTCGATCTGGTTGCACGGGTGAGCCGCCTGATCAGGCTGCGGAGCGGACGCCCGCGCCATGTTGACCTTAGGTATGCAGTGGCCGGTGATCGGGTGTACGCGCCGTTGAACCCGGCCACCTGCCGCCGAGTGCTCTAGGCAGCGGCGGGCTTGCGGCCCCCGTCAGCCTGCTCCGCCAGCAACCCGCGCCCGATCACCTGCGCCTGAATTTCGGCGGCGCCCTCAAAGATATTGAGGATTCGCGCATCGCACAGCACCCGGCTGATCGGATATTCGAGCGCATAGCCGTTGCCGCCATGGATCTGTACGGCATTGTCTGCCGCATTCCACGCCGCCCGCGCGGCCAGCAGCTTGGCCATCCCCGCCTCGATATCGCAGCGCGTCGCCGAGTCCTTGGCACGCGCCGCCGCGTAGGTCAGTTCGCGCGCAATCACGATGTCGGCCGCCATCAGCGCCAGCTTGTCCGCGACCCGCGGGAAGGCAATGAGCGCCGCGCCGAACTGCGCACGCCCCACTGCATAGTCCAGCGCCAGATCAAACGCGTTCCACGCCACCCCCACCGCCCGCGCGGCCGTCTGGATTCGCGCGCCTTCAAAGGTGCGCATCAGCTGCTTGAACCCCTGCCCTTCGCACCCGCCCAGCAGGCCATCGGCAGCAACCGCGAAACCATCAAGCCCGAGCGCATATTCCTTCATGCCGCGATAGCCGAGCACTTCGATCTCGCTGCCTGCGATCCCTGAGTCGGGGAACGGCACCGCGTCGGTCCCGCGCGTTTTTTGCGCGAGCAACATCGAGAGGCCCGCATAGCCCGGCACCGACGGGTCAGTGCGCACGAGCATGGTCATCAGATCGGCCCGGGCGGCATGGGTAATCCAGGTCTTGGCCCCGGTGACCCGCCAGCTGCCATCGCTCTGCCGTTCCCCGCGGGTGCGCACGGATGCGAGGTCGGAGCCGGTGTCAGGCTCGGTGAATACAGCGGTGGGCAGGCACGACCCGTCAGCAATGCGGGGCAGCCAGTGCGCCTGCTGTTCGGGGGTGCCATTCTCGGCAATCAGCTCGCCTGCGATTTCCGAGCGGGTGCCCAGCGACCCGGCACAGATCCACCCGCGCGACAATTCCTCCGAAACCACCGCCATCGCCAGCTTGCCGAGGCCGAGACCGCCGTTGCGTTCCGGCAGGCACACGCCAAACACACCCAGTGCCGCCATTTGCGCGATCACCGCGTCGGGGATCAGGGCGTCATCGAGGTGCCACTGGTGGGCGAAGGGCGTGATCGCCTCACTGGTGAAACTGCGCACCGAATCGCGCATCAGATCGAGCGCCTCGTCCCCCAGTGCCTCGCAAGGCCGCACACCCTGTGCCAGCAGCGCAGCCAGGGCGGCGCGCGTTTCGGGCGTGCTGCCATCGTGCAGCAACCGGGCCACCGCCGGATCGGCAGCAAGGCTGCGCGCCTGGGCCTCGGTGCCGAAGGCGGAGGGGCGCACCACTTCGTGCGCGCTCATCGGCAGGCCATGGACGATCTGGGCAAGATATTCGCCAAAACCGATTCTGAGCGTCAACTCCTCCACCGCGCCGAAACGCCCCGCGCCGTGCGCGCGTGCCGCCCAATCGAGCGTTGCTTCAAGCGCCGCAATGCTGGCCGCCTGCCAGGCAAAGCCGTGGACCCGGTGCTGCTCGCGCGTCAGCAGCACGGGATCCGGCGCACCGCCTTGCGCAACCGCCCGCAGCACCGCTGCCCGCACCTCTTCCCCGTAAAGGCGCGCCGCTGAAAGGGCCGCGCGCGCCGTATCGATCCATTCGCTCATGACAGGCTTGCTAGCAGACAAGCACGGGCCATGCGAACCGCCAAATCTGCTGCCGGGGTTGAGGCCATCAGGCCTTTCGTCAAGACGACGTAACGCGCAGCAATGTTGCTGTGGGGTGACAGTCCATGAACAAAAACCGCACGCGATGCCGACCAGCGTCAACAAAGCTTATCAGAAGTTGGCAATGGGGTATTATACCACCTCGGGGGTTGCCAAAGGATTGGCGCGCCCGCAAAACGGGGTGGGCGGTACAGTGCAAAGCACGGCCGCGCGACCTTGTGCAGGAGGAGCCGTTTGGCAGCTGCGGATGACGGGGGGCTAAGCCCATACCGGCCCGGTGCCTGACGACAATGACATGACATGGTGTGTCGCCCTTATCCGGCGGCACCTTACTGTGTCCCAATCAGACCTACGCGAGGACTAAACATGCGTCATTCGAAGATTTCCCTTCAGTCGGCTTCGCTTCCCGCGCTTGCCGCCGCCCTGCTGGTTGCAGGGCTCGTGCCGGCCTCGGCCAGCGCGCAGGACAGCGTTGCCGATGAGGATGCCGCCGCTGAAGAGCAGCAGACCCAGATCGTGGTGACCGGCTCGCGCATCGCGCGCGATCCCAACGCCACCGCGCCGCTGCCGATCAGCACGCTTAATGCCGAGGATTTCCAGAATTTCGGTGGCACGGATGTGACCGCAGCCCTGCGCCAGATCCCGGCGCTGATCGCCTCGGGCACGGTGGCCGACTCGATCGAGCGCGGCGGTGGCGGGGTCGGTCAGGCAACGCTCAACCTGCGCCAGCTCGGCTCGAACCGCACGCTGGTGGTGGTGGACGGCTGGCGTCACGTATCGGGCGTGGCCGGTTCGCAGACGGTTGACGTCTCGACCATTCCCAATGCCCTCATCGAGCGGGTAGAAGTGCTGACCGGCGGGGCCTCGGCGGTCTATGGTGCGGACGCGGTGACCGGCGTGGTCAACTATGTGCTCAAGCGCGATTTCGAAGGCGTCCAGCTCAACGGGCAGATGGGCTTGTCGTCGAAGGGTGATGGCCGCAGCTACCGCCTCGAAGGGGTGATCGGGAAGAACTTCGCCGAAGGGCGCGGCAATGTCACGCTGGCAGCGGGCTATACCGAAGACGAGGAAATCCTGTTCGGCGCGCGCACCTTCACGCGCGACAACGGCCGCGGCAACAACTCGACCACCTATGCCAACCCGGCGCGGCGGTTCCAGCGGGGCGACATCAATGCAGCGACCACGCCGAACTTTGCCAACCGTTTCCGCCTCGGCGGTCCCGGGCCTTCGGCGACACGCTATCCCTTTGGCCCGCTGATCCCGACCGCAGCACAGATCCCCACGCTGTTTCCCGGCGGCATTACCGCTGCCGAACAGGCACTGGTGGACCGCGCGGCCAATTCGCCAGCCTTCGTGGTGGGCGCCGATCCGCGCTTTGCGATCTCATCGAACCGCGGCCTGATTTTCCGCAACGATTTTGGCTTCTTTACCGCTGACACCAACCGCAACGGTGTGCCTGACTGTAACGAAAGCTTTATCGGCCGGACCGGCTTTGGCGGGGGCGGCTGCCTGGTCACCAATGACGACGGCACGGTGCGCCCGTTCCAGGACGGCGTGATTGCCACCGGTTCGAACCAGTTTGGCGGCGATGGCGCGGTTGAGCGTACCAATGAAAGCTCGTTGATCCCGGGGTCGGAACGGCTTTATGCCAATCTGCGCGCGAGCTTTGAATTCTCGCCCGCCGCGCGGGTCTGGGTAGACGCCAAGTACGTCCGCAACGACACGACCAGCCGCAGCAATTACAACACCTTCTACGACAGCCTGTTCATCGCACCGGACAACCCCTTCATCCCGCAGGTGCTTCGCGCCGATGCAAACGCGGCCGGGGGGCTGCGGGTCAGCCGCGACTTCCTCGATCTCGGGCCGGGCATCTCGACCGCCGAGCGCGAGACGTACCGGATCGTCGGCGGGATCGACGGGGAAATCACCCCGCACCTCAAGTACGAGTTGGTCGGCAATTACGGCCGCACTGACAACGTCAACACCTTCAGCAACTCGGTGCGGTATGACCGCCTGTTCGCCGCGCTCGACGTGGTGACCGATCCGCGCACCGGCCAACCGGCCTGCCGTTCGTCGGTCAATCCGGCAGCCCCGCCATACCCGGGCTCGGAATTCTTCCCGGTGATCGCGCCCGGCTTTTTCACCTTCCGGCCCGGTGCCAACAGCGGCTGCGTTCCGGCCAACCTGTTCCGCGGCATCAATTCAGTAAGCCAGGAGGCGACTGACTGGATCACCACGCCTACCACCAACCGGTTCCGGCTGGAGCAGACGGTCATCACCGGCCTGCTCAGCGGCGATACCGGCGGGTTCTTCAACCTGCCGGGCGGCGCGGTGAGCTTCTCGCTCGGGGCAGAATACCGCAAGGAACAATCGCAGTCGCGCTTCAACGATCTGCTGCTGGGCCTGCTGCCCGAAGGTTCGCCTGCGGGCCCGGCCGGGACCTTCATCGGCGATATCTCGGACAACCAGTCGCTGTTGTTCGACGCGGCCTCGCGCCAGTTCAATGCGGGCGGCCAGTTTGATGTGGTCGAAGTCTTTGGTGAAATCCTCTTGCCGATTCTCAGCGACACACCGTTCTTCCACGAACTGACGGTCGGGGCGGCGGGTCGCTATGCCGATTATTCGACCGTGGGCGGCACCTTCACCTGGAACGTCAACGGGATCTGGGCACCCATCCCCGACATCCGCTTCCGCGGCACCTATGCCAAGGCGATCCGCGCGCCAAACATTGCCGAACTGTTCGATCCGCAGCAGGGCGCAACCTTCCGGCCCAACGATCCGTGCAGCCAGTCGAACATCGACCGCTTGACCGCCTCCAATGATCCGGCAGCCCAGAACCGGCTGAACAACTGCCGGGCCGATGGCATTCCGGTCGGCTATGAAGACCCGCTGACGGCGCGCTTCTCAGGCACGTCGGGGGGCAACCCCAATCTCAGCGAGGAAACCGCCACCACCTGGACTGTTGGCACGGTGCTGCAACCGCGCTTTATCCCGGGCCTGACCCTTTCGGCCGATTACTATTCGATCGAGATCGAGGACGCGATTCAGGCGGTGACTGCACAGGACATCGTGGACACCTGCTATGACCTGCCGACTTACCCGAACGACTTCTGCGGCCTGTTCACCCGCAACCGGACGGCGGGATCGCCGACCTTCCTGGGCCTCAATTTCCTGCGCCAGACCCAGATCAACTTTGCCAAGCTGGAAACCCGCGGGATCGATTTCCAGGTCAATTACGCCTTCGATCTGGGCAAGAACAACTTCAACTTCCAGGTTGGCGGGAACTGGACCGAGCGGCTTAATCGCTTCTTCGATCCGGTCGACACCGCGCTGGTCAATCCGGGCCTGCGCGAACTCGGCGCGCCGGAATGGGCGGCCTTTGGCTCGGTTACCTGGAACCGCGGCGACTTCACGCTGAACTACGGGGTGCAATATCTCGATTCGACGGCTGCGGCATCGGTGATGCAGATCGAGCGGATCGAGACCGAATTCGGCCCCGCCGGGTTTGCGCCCGAATACTGGCTGCACAATCTGGCCTTCAACCTTGATGCCACCGACGAGATCTCCTTCTACGGCGGCATCAACAACCTGACGGATGAAGAGCCTTATCTCGCAAGCTCGGCCTACCCGGTCTCGGGCATCGGGCGGACCTACTTCCTCGGGGTCAACGCGCGGTTCTGATCCGCCTGCCGGACTAAAAAGCAGAACGGGCGGGAGAACGGATGTTCTCCCGCCCGTTTCCTTTGGCGACAAGGCGCAAGGGGCCTATTCGTGGGTGCCCAGAAGGCTGCGCGCGACCACCCAATTGTGGATCTCGCTCGGCCCGTCATAGATGCGCATGGTGCGCAGCTTGTTGCTCATGAGGTAAAGCGGCAGCTCGCGCGTCATGCCCATCCCGCCGAACAGCTGCATCGCGTGATCGACGATCTCGTAAGCGCTCTCGGTGCAGAAGCTCTTGATCATCGAGATTTCGCTGCGCGTGTCGCGCCCCTCGTCGATTTTCCAGGCGCAGTCATAGGTCATCAACCGCATCGCATGGATCTTGGTCGCGGCATCGCTGATCCAGTTCTGCACCGTCTGGCGCGCGGATAGCGGCTTGCCGAAGGTGGTGCGCTGCGGGGCGTAGTCGATCATCATCTCCATCGCCCGCTGCGCCATGCCGATCGACCAGGACGCCATCTCGATCCGCCGGGTGCCCAGCCGCACCTGCATCGGCGCGAAGCCCTGCCCGCGGGTGCCCAGCAGCTTCCAGCCCGGCACCCGGCAATCCTCGAGCGCGATCTCGTAGGTCGCTGTCCCGTCGATCATCGGGATCTTGCGGGTGACGTTGAATCCCGGCGTGCCCTTGTCGACGAGAAAGGCAGACATCCCGTTGCGCCCGCTCGGGTTCTTGTCGGTGACTGCCATCAGGATGGTGAAATCGGCCTCGGCGCCCTTGGTGATCCAGATCTTGCGGCCGTTGATGATCCAGTCATCGCCGTCCTGCACGGCGGTGGTCTTCATCCCCTGCGGATCGGCGCCCGCGCCGGGTTCCGAAATGCCGATGGCGCTGATCGTCTCGCCGCGCACGTAAGGCGCAAGATAGGCTTCGCGCTGGCGCTCGTCAGCGGCGACCATCAGCATGCGCAGGTTGGGCGAATCGGGCGGGAGGTAATAGGGGACGACTGTCTTGCCCAGTTCCTCGCTGACGCCCACCATCGCCAC
>RDXA01000382.1 GCA_004292705.1 Sphingomonadales bacterium
GCACGGGGATGGTCGGCCTCCAGCAGCCCGCGCTCGATCTGGCTCAGCAGGCCGATCGCGCGGATGGTGTGTTCATCGACCGTGTAGTGGTGATACATGTCGAACTGCATCTGCGCATTGACGCGCCCGAAGTCCGGCACGAAGCGGCCGAACACCCCTGCCTCGTTCATCCAGCGCAGTGCCGTTTCCGGGTCCTTGCGCCCGCTGAGCAGTTCCATGAACAGCGCATTGGCGCGCTTGTCGCGGCGGAGCTTCCCGTCGATCAGCTTGGCGTCGCGGGCAGCCTGGCGCATGGTCTCGGGGTGAACCTCCAGCCCCTCGGCCTCGGCCAGCTGGAACACCTCGATGAGGCGCACCGGATCGGCCCGGAACCATTCGTCCCCCGGTGCGCGCAGCCGCCCGCCTTCGACAGTGTAGCCCTTGAACAGCCGCGGTCGCTGGGTCCACCCCGCGAAAAAGCCGGTGCGCGGACGCTTTTTGGCGAACTCTTCGTCAAGGTGGGCGAGGAACACGCCGGTCAGGCTGCCCACCCGTTTCACTTGCAGGAAGTAGTATTGCATGAAGCGCTCGACCGCGCTCTTGCCGGGGCGCTCGGCGAACAGCATCCGTTCGGCCACCTGGCGCTGCAGGTCGAAGGTCAGCCGGTCCTCGGCGCGGTCGGTGATGAGGTGCATGTGGCAGCGCGCCGCCAGCAGAAAGCCCTCGGCCCGGCGGAAACTGCGGTATTCGCTTCCTGTCAGCAGCCCGACATCGACGAGCTGCGCGGCGTTGTCGACGCGGTGGATATACTTGCCGATCCAATACAGCGTCTGGAGATCGCGCAAGCCGCCCTTGCCGTCCTTGACGTTGGGCTCGACCACATAGCGGCTGTCGCCCATGCGCCTGTGCCGCAGGTCGCGCTCGGCGAGTTTCTGTGTCAGGAACTGCCGCTCGTTGCCCTTGGCGACATCATTCCAGAAGCGGCCCCGCAGCTCCTCGTAAAGCGCCTGCTCGCCCCACACCAGCCGCCCTTCAAGCAGGGCCGTGCGGATCGTGAGGTCTTCCTTCGCCATGCGGATCGTATCGGAGACCGTGCGGCTGGAATGGCCGACCTTGAGCCCCAGATCCCACAGCAGGTAGAGCATCGCCTCGATCACCTGCTCGCACCACGGCGCGCGCCGCATCGGGGTGATGAAGGCCACATCGACATCCGAATGCGGCGCCATTTCCGCGCGCCCGTAACCACCAACGGCGAGGATCGCGATCCGTTCGGCCTGGGTGCGATTGGGGACGGGGTAGAGATGCGTGGTGACGTGATCGTGGATCACCCGCAACAGCTGGTCCATCAGGAAGCTGAAGCCCGCGGTGACCTCGTGTCCGGCCGAGGGCGTCGCCTCAAGCCGGCGGGCGAGTTCGCTGCGCCCCTCGTCCAGCGCCAAGCGCAGCGCTCTGACGATCGCTGTGCGTGCCGAATCCCCGCCCGCCGCGTGCAGGGCCTCGATTTCCTCGGCCAGCGCGCGGCGGTCGATGATCGCGCGCTGGCCGGGGACGCGGCGCGGGCTCATTCCGGAGGGCTCACGCGGTGACCGCCTCGGCGAGATAGCGGGCCTTGACGGTGCGCTTGTCGATCTTCTGCGTGCCGAGCCGGGGCAGTGCTTCCTCGGTGATCCAGATCTGGTGTTCGAGCGGCACCTTGAAGGGGGCGATCCGTTCGAGCAGGAAGGCGCGCAATTCGGCCGGCGTGATGGCCGCATGGCCTTCCTTCATCGCATAGACCGCCGCCGGGACTTCACCGAAACGCTCGTCCGGCAGGCCGAACACCGAACACTCGCCGACATCGTCATGCGCGTAGATCGCGTCTTCCACCTCGATGCAGGAGATGTTCTCGCCGCCGCGGATGATGATATCCTTCTTGCGGTCGACGATGAACAGGTAATCGTCGGCGTCGAGATAGCCGAGATCGCCGGTGCGGAAGTAGCCGCTGTCGGTAAATGCGGCTTTCGTCGCTTCCTCGTTCTTCCAGTAACCGCGGAAATTGGCGACCGAGCGGATGCACACCTCGCCCACCTGACCCTGCGGCAGCGGGTTTCCGGCATCATCGAGGATCGCGAGATCGACCATCGGTTTCGACGCGCGCCCGGTCGAACCCGGTTTGGCAATATAGTTCTCGTTGAAATTGCCGCAGCCGACCGCATTGGTTTCGGTGAGGCCATAGCCGAGCAGCGGGAAGCCGCCGGGGAAGGCTTCCTTGATGCGCGTTACATGCTCGACCGGGCGCGGCGCGCCGCCAGCGGCAAAGCTCTTGCAGGCCGACAGGTCATACTTTTCGCGGTCGGGGTGATTGGCGATTTCATAGCTCATCAGCGGCACGCCGACGAAATAGGAGACCTTCTCCTCGGCCATCAGCCGGATCGCGAGGCCGGCGTCCCACTTGGGCATCAGCACCAGTTTGCGCACGATGGCAAAGCTCTGGAGGAACAGGGGCACTTCGCCCGTCACATGGAACAGCGGCACGGCGACGAGTGCGCAGGGCTGCGTGGTGATCGGGCCTTCGACGCTTTCGACATGGACCTTGGCCATCGCGCTTTGCGCGACATAGTTCATCACGCCGTTCACGACGCCGCGATGATCGGACCACGCGCCCTTGGACTTGCCGGTGGAGCCCGAGGTGTAGAGGATCGTGGCGATATCGTCCGGCCCAAGCTGGCCGAGCATTGCCATGGCCACACTGGTGCCTTGCGGCAGCGCCCAGGTGTTGGCCAGGCCCTCGGCAGGCGGGTTGCCGTGGCTGAACAGCACGACCTTGGCCCCATGCGTTTGCCCTTCCAGCCGTGCGGCACGGCCATCATCGGCCAGCACCAGTTTCGCCTCGGCAAGGTCGATCGCGTAGGCGAGTTCGTCGCCCGAGGAAAAACCGTTGAGCAGCGTCGCGCAGCCGCCCGCCATCAGGATGCCCATATAGGCGACCATCCAGTTGGCCGAATTGCGCGCGGCAAGGCCGATGCGGTCGCCCTTGGCAAGGCCGTGCTCCTTGACCAGCCCTTCGGCCACGCAGGTCGCGGCGGCATAGGCCTCGCCAAAGGTCAGCCGCACATCGCCATCGACAAGGAAAGGCGCGTCCTTGTTCTGGTTGCAGAAATGCGCGAAATAATGCGCCAGTGTCGGCGGCGCGGCGGCAAAGACCGGCATGGTGATCCCGTCGCGCGTAAAGGGCACTGTGGCGAAGGGCTGTCCGTCCGCGGTCAGACCGGTGATGATCGCTTCGAGCGCATTGTCCAGCTGGGTGGGCATGCGATAGTTTCCTCTCTCTTTTTGCGGCGTGCGGCGCGGGGCTTGCCCGACCGAACTGCCTGTCCCATTCCGTCCGGCCAGCCGTGCCCCTTCCCCTGCCCCGGTTGCTGTGCCAGAAGCGCCAGCGCGACCGGGGCCGTTTTGGGCCCGCCGATACGGCATATCATTGCAATAAGAGGTTCGCTCCGTGCTGTCACTACTTGCCGCAAGCACCGCCGCCGCCGATCCGATCTACTGGACCGATCTGGGCTTCACACCGGGGATCGAACTGGGGTTCTTCACCCTGCGGTTCTACTCGCTGGCGTATCTGATCGGGGTGATCTTTGCCTATTGGCATACATCGGTGATGCTGCGGCAGCCCGGCGCGCCGATGGCGCAGCGCCATGCCGACGATCTGTTCTTCTACTGCACGCTGGGCGTGATCTTCGGCGGACGGCTGGGCTATGCCCTGTTCTACACCGGCGGAGCCACCGGCATCCCCAGCGCCTTCACCGATTTCTCCGGCGATGGCTTCATTTCGTGGAAGCTGCTGCGGCTGTGGGACGGGGGGATGAGCTTTCACGGCGGTCTGGCGGGGGTCACGCTGGCGATGGCCTTTGTGGCATGGCGCGACAAACTGAACTTCATCCGCGTGGTCGATTACGTTGCGGTCGGCGTGCCGATGGGGATGCTGCTCGGCCGGCTGGCGAACTTCGTCAATGGCGAGCTGTGGGGCCGCGTGACCGATGTGCCGTGGGCGATGGTCTTCCCCACCGCCGACGATCTGCCGCGCCACCCCAGCCAGCTCTATCAGGCCGGTCTGGAGGGATTGGCGCTACTGGTCATCATGCTGGCGCTGTTCTGGTTCACCCGCGCGCGCTATCGCCCGGGGCTGCTCGCGGGCGTGTTCACGCTGGGCATGGGCATTGCCCGCTTCGTTAACGAATTTTTCCGCGAGCCCGATCAACAACTGGCTGACTTTGCCGCCCGGACCGGGCTATCGATGGGCCAATGGCTGACCATTCCGCTGATCCTGACTGGGTTGATTGTCGTGCTCTTCGCGCTGCGCAAGAAGCCGCTGGCGGCCGGGACGACCGTGCCGGCCTGACCGGCGCGGGCATAGGCCGCAGCGCGCTCAAGCTGATTGATCCCGGGCCGGAGCCCGAGGTCATGGCGCGGGCTGAAACGGCCGCGCGTGAGCAGGCCGAGGCACTCGCCAGGGCCGAGGCTGACAAGCAAGCCCGCGCAGAAGCGGAAGAACGCGCCCGCCGTGAAGCCGATGCTGCTGCTGCCCGGACTGCGGCGGAGGAAGAGGCCCGCCGCGAAGCCGAAGCCCGCGCCCGCGCCGAGGTCGAAGCGCGAGCAAAGGCCGCCGAACAGGCTCGTCTGCGCCAGGAAGCCGAAGCTCGCGCCCTAGCGGAGGCCAAGGCCAAGGCGGAGGCGGAAGCCCGAGCAAAGGCCGAAGCCGAGGAACAGGCGCGCCGTGCCGCCGAGGAGAAGGCCAGAGCCGCAGCGGAAGCAGAAGCGGAAGCCAAGGCCCGGGCGGAAGCAGAAGAACAAGCGCGTCGCGCAGCCGAGGAAGCTGCACGTCTCGCTGCCGAGGAACAGGCCCGTCGCGAGGCCGCCGAAGCCGCTGCCGCCGAAGCCGCACGCATTGCCGCCGAAGCTGAAGCCGCCGCCCGCGCCGCAGCCGAGGCCGCCGCTGCCGAACAGGCCCGGCTCGAAGCCGAAGTCCTCGCCCGCGCCAATGTCGATGTGCCCGCCACCTTGCGCCGCCTGATCCGCGAGACCGGACCCGTCAGCCTCGCGCAATACATGGGCGAGAGCAACGCGCGCTATTACGCCAGCCGCGATCCGCTCGGCGAGCAGGGCGATTTCATCACCGCGCCCGAAGTCAGCCAGATGTTCGGCGAACTGATCGGGCTGTGGCTGGCCGATCTGTGGGTGCGCATGGGCAGCCGCAAGCGTATCCACTATGTCGAGCTCGGCCCCGGCCGGGCGACCCTGGCGAAGGATGCGCTGACCGCGGGCAGGCGCTATGAATTCGCACCGGAAATCCACTTCGTCGAGACCTCGGCGGCCTTGCGGAAGATCCAGCGCGAGGTCTTCCCCGGCTGCCACCACCACCACGATCTTTCCACCCTGCCCGACGATGCCCCGCTGCTGATCGTCGCCAATGAATTCTTCGATGCCTTGCCGGTTCATCAGCTGATGCGGTCCGCCGATGGCTGGTTCGACCGGCAGGTGGGGCTCGATGGCGACACCTTCACCTTCGTGGTCGGCAAGGAGCGGATGGACCATCTGGTGCCCCCGAGCTGGGCCACGGCGGCGCAAGGCGCGATGATCGAGACCAGCCCCGCCGCTGTCGCACTGATGGCGGACATCGCGCAGCGCCTGAAGGATCAGGGCGGCGCTGCGCTGGTGATCGACTATGGCCACATCGAGCTGCGGTCGGGCGCGACCTTGCAGGCCTTGAAGGCGCACCGGAAGGTCGATGTCTTTGCCCATCCCGGCGATGCCGATATCACCGCCCACGTCGATTTCGAACTGCTCCAGCAGGTTGCCGCCGAACATGGTGCGGATGTAATGGGGCTGCAATATCAGGGCGAATGGCTGCGCCAGATGGGGATCGACACCCGCATGGAGGCGCTCCAGCGGCGCAATCCGGGCGAGAAAGACAAGATCAAGCGTCAGCGTGACCGGCTGGTGGAAGACAACCAGATGGGCACATTGTTCAAGGTTCTCGGGCTGTGCGGACGACGCTGGCCGTTTGGAGTGGGGTTTGCATGACAATGACGATCGGGACGACGACGGGCGTGGCGATGCGAAACACGGTGCTGGCGCTGGCTTTGGGCCTGGCCGCTGCTGTCCCGGCGCTGGCAACCGGGCCGATCACCGGGCGCTGGGTGACGGGGGAAAAGGATGCCGTGGTGGCGATTGCCAAATGCGGCAAGGCCGTGTGCGGCAGGATCGAGAGGTTCCTGATCCTGCCTGCCGGTGGCAAGGATCAGCGCGACGTCAACAACGCCGATCCGGCCAAGCGCAACCGCAAACTGCTCGGCACCGCAATCCTCTATGGCCTGACAGAGGATGCAGGGGTGTGGCGGGGACAGGTCTACGACCCCAAGAGCGGTCGCACCTACAACTCGGAAGTGCGCCGCAAGGGCGACGGAGTGCTTGAGGTGAAAGGCTGCTTCGGCCCGATCTGCCAGACGCAGGTGTGGCGGAAAGCGTCTTGATTGTGGCGCGCCCTCCGGCGTGCCCTATCCGCGCTCACGCCGCCTGAAGGCGGCATCGCTGCGGGCATGCGGTGGCGCTTGTGGTTGTTCCTCAACCGTTACACCGCGGGCTTCTAAAGACCTGACTTTTTCGCCAGCTCCGCCGCCGCTGCTTTGGGCGTCAGCTTCTGAGCATCCTCGCGGTCGACCGCCAGGTTCGCGTCCCGCATGGCCTCGACGCTGATCGCGCCCAGCAACGGCTCCAGCGCGGCGATCACGCCCTTGTCGCCGGCGATGCGGGGGGACAGCATCAGCAGCGCGTCATAGCTCGGCAGCGCGCCCTTGGGATCGGCCAGCACCACCAGCCGGTCCGCCGCGATCCGTCCGTCCGAGGTATAGGCGCTGATCACGTCGGCCTCGCCTGATTGCAGCGCATTGTACATGAAGGTCGGCGCGAAATTGCGCGATTGGCCGAACCTCAGGCCGTAGGCATCGCGCACCGCCAGCCATTCGGGCCGCTCGAAGAATTCGGGGTCGCCGCCGACGGTCAGCTTGGGCGCCTTGCCGACCAGATCGGCGAGGCTGGTGACGCCCAGTTCCTGCGCCCGGTCTGCGCGCATCGCGAAGGCATAGGCGTTTTCGAACCCGAGGCGGCCCAGCACCTTTACCCCGTTCTGCCGCCACTCCCATTCGCGGATTGTCTCGTACATCGCCTCGCGCCCCGGATTGTCGGAGCGGTTCAGGTAGTTGGTCCAGATCGTTCCGGTGTAATCGACCGAGATGTCGATGCTGGATGATGCCACGGCGGAATGCACCACCGCGCTCCCCAACCCGTCGCGATACTCCACGGCATAACCCGCCGCCTCCAACCGCGACCCGATCAGCTGGGCGAGGATATATTGCTCGGAGAACTGTTTGGAGGCGATGACGATACGGCGCTCGTCGCTGCCGGTGCTTTGCGCCCACAGCGCGGCAAGGATGCCCAGCGCCACGACCGCCATCCCGCCAAAGGTCATCCAGCGCGAACGCTTGGCGAGGCCGATTTCGATCACCCACAGCAGGTTGTCCGCCGCCAGCGCCAGCCCGGCGCTGGCAAGGCACCCGGCCAGCACCAGCGCCCAGTTCTGGGTTTGCAGCCCGGCAAAGATCGGATCGCCAAGGCTCGGCTGACCGATGGTGGTGGCCAGCGTTGCCGCGCCGATGGTCCATACCGATGCCGTGCGGATGCCAGCCATGATGAAGGGGGCGGACAGCGGCGCTTCGACCAGCACCAGCTTCTGCCACTTGGTCATGCCGACCCCGTCCGCGGCCTCCAGCACGCCCGGATCGAGATTGGCCTGCGCCGTCACCGCGTTCCTCAGGATCGGCAGCAGCGCGTAGAGCGTCAGCGCCATCAGTGCGGGTAGGAATCCCAGCGTCGGCAGCCCCTCGCCAAACACGGCGCGCAGGGACAGCAGCAGCGGGAAAAACAGCGCGAGCAAGGCCAGCGCCGGGATGGTCTGGACAAGGCTGGCGAGGCTCAGGGCCAGCCGCGACACCACCTGCGAGCGGCTGGCCCATACCGCCATCGGCAAGGCGATCAGCATCGCAAGGCCAATCGCGCTGGCGGATAGCACAACGTGCGCGGCCAGCTTGTCGCCGAGGCCGGGGAGGATCTCCCAGATGTCGTTCATGCCCCGCGCTCCCCGGAGCTTTCCATCGCGGCGAGGCGCTCGGCCTGTTGGCGCGGGACGGCGACCAGACCTTGCGCCACCGCGCCGCCAGCGCCGGCCAGCAGCGCGCGCGGAGTTTCGTCAGCGGACAGCAGCCCCTTGTCCATCACCAGCACCCGGTCTGCCAGCAGCAGGGCTTCGGCCATGTCGTGCGTCACCATCACGGTCGTGAGGCCGAGGCGTTCATGCAGTTCGCGCACCTTGCGGCCCAGCGCGTCGCGGGTGACGGGATCGAGCGCGCCGAAGGGCTCGTCCATGATCAGCAGCTCGGGCTCCCCCGCCAGCGCCCGCGCCACGCCCACCCGCTGGCGTTGTCCGCCGGAGAGTTCGTCGGGCATCCGGCTGGCAAAAGCGGGGTCGAGTTCCACCAGCGCCAGCAATTCGGCGATGCGTTCGGGCGGCAGCTTCTCGCCCGTCAGGCGCGGGCCGATGGCGATATTCTCGGCGACGCTCATATGCGGAAACAGGCCGATGCCCTGGAACACATAGCCCACCCGGCGGCGCAGGCGCGCAGGTTTGAGATGCGCCACATCCTCGCCGCCGAACAGCACCCGTCCTTCGGTCGGCTCAACCAGCGTGTTGACCGTTTTGAGCAGCGTCGATTTGCCCGATCCGGACGCCCCCACCAAGGCCACAAAGCTGCCGCTTGCGATGTCGCAGGAGACGTCGTCCACCGCCGTGACCGCGCCGAAGCGGCAGATCACCCCGTCAAAGCGGAGCAGGGGCGGGGCGGCGTTCATCACGCAAGGGATTAGCGAGGATCGCGCGCCCGCGCCAGCGTCGCCGATTGGCCTTTGCCCGATGGCTTGCTATGCGCATCCGCAGAACAAACATTACACCCGCAGGACATAAAATGCGCGCCACCCCCGATTTCGATTTCCACCTTGGCGAGGCCGCCGAGATGATCCGGGCAAGCACAGCCCGCTTCGCCGACGAGCAGATCGCGCCGCTCGCCGAGCGCACCGACCGCGAAGACCGCTTCCCGCGCGAGCTGTGGGAGCCGATGGGGGCGCTGGGGCTGCATGGCATCACCGTCGAGGAAGAGTGGGGCGGGCTGGGGCTCGGCTATCTCGAACATGTGATCGCGGTCGAGGAAGTCAGCCGCGCCAGCGCCTCGGTGGGCCTCAGCTACGGCGCGCATTCCAACCTCTGCCTCAACCAGATCCGCCGCTGGGGGAATGACGAGCAGAAAGCGAAATATCTCCCCAAGCTGATCTCGGGCGAACATGTCGGCAGCCTTGCGATGTCCGAGGCGGGCGCGGGGTCGGACGTGGTCTCGATGAAGCTGAAGGCCGACGCGGTGCAGGGCGGCTTCGTGCTCAACGGCACCAAGTTCTGGATCACCAACGCGCCCGAGGCCGATACGGTGGTGGTCTATGCCAAGACCGACGGCCACGCGGGCAGCCGCGGCATCACCGCCTTCCTGATCGAGAAGGGCGACGAGGGTTTTTCCATTGGCCAAAAGATCAGCAAGGTCGGCATGAAGGGCTCCCCCACCGCCGAGCTGGTGTTCACCGACTGCTTCATCCCCGAAGAGCGCATCATGGGGCCGCTGAACGGCGGCGTCGGCGTGCTGATGAGCGGGCTGGATTACGAGCGCGTGGTGCTCGCCGGATTGCAGCTCGGGATCATGCAGGCGTGCCTCGACACGGTGATTCCGTATCTGCGGGAGCGCAAGCAATTCGGGAAGCCGATTGGGAGCTTCCAGCTGATGCAGGCCAAGGTCGCCGACATGTATGTCGCCCTGCAATCGGCCCGCGCCTACACCTATGCGGTCGCCAAGGCGTGCGATGCGGGGCAGACGACGCGCTTCGATGCGGCGGGGGTGATTTTGCTGGCGTCGGAGAACGCCTTCAAGGTCGCCGCCGAAAGCGTGCAGGCGCTGGGCGGGGCGGGCTACACCACCGACTGGCCGGTCGAGCGCTACATGCGCGACGCCAAGCTGCTCGACATCGGAGCGGGCACGAACGAGATCCGGCGGATGCTGATCGGCCGCGAGTTGATCGGGGCGGCGGGGTGATCCTCCCCGGAACGGGGAGGGGGACCATGCGCAGCATGGTGGAGGGGCACGTGCGATGATCACCGGCCCATGCGACACCGTGAAGCGCGCCCGCAAGCTACGCGGCGAAATGTCGCTCCCGGAAACGATCCTCTGGCGCGAGCTGCGCAAGCGCCCGGGCGGGCACAAGTTCCGGCGCCAGCATCCGGCGGGGGTCTATGTGCTCGATTTCTATTGCGCAAAGGCGCGGCTCGACATCGAGGTTGACGGCTGGGCGCACGAAAATCACGAACGCGCCGAACGGGATCGCGCGCGCTCTGCGTTTCTGCGCTCGCAAGGGATTGCCACCACGCGCATTCCGGCACAGCGCGTGCTTGAGGATCGGGAAGCCGTGGTGAGGCGGATAGTCGTGATTTGTGATGAACGGATTGAGCAACTGCGGGTGCCCCTCCACCAGCCTGCGGCTGGTCCCCCTCCCCGTGCCGGGGAGGACCAAGAATGAGCACCGATGACGACTACGTCTATGATGAGGTGAGCGGTGAGTGGCTGCCCGCGTCCGAACTCGCGGCCCAGCGTGCCGCGGAGGACACGGTCGAGGTGCGCGACGCGGTCGGCAATCTGCTGGCTGATGGCGATGCGGTGACGCTGATCAAGGATCTCGAGGTGAAGGGCGCAGGCCAGACGCTGAAGCAGGGCACGCTGATCAAGTCGATCCGCCTGACCGGCGACGCGCAGGAGATCGACTGCAAGTACCCCGGCATCAAGGGCCTCGTGCTACGGGCCGAGTTTGTGCGGAAACGCTAAGGACGACGACATGACCGCCCCCACCCTCACCACCAAGCTTGACCGCGAGAGCCCCGAGGCCAAGGCCCGCGTTTCACACGACCCCGCGCTCGCCCAGCAATTGCGGGCTGCGGTGGCGGAGGCGGCGCTCGGCGGGCCAGAGAAGCATCGCGAGCGCCACGTGTCGCGCGGCAAGTTGCTCCCGCGGGAGCGGGTGGAGCGGCTGCTTGATCCGGGTTCGCCGTTCCTCGAAATCGGGCAGCTTGCCGCCAACGGGATGTATGAGGGCGATGTGAACGGCGCTTCGATCATCTGCGGCGTGGGGCGCGTTTCGGGCCGCCAGTGCATGATCGTTTGCAATGACGCGACCGTGAAGGGCGGCACCTACTACCCGATGACGGTCAAGAAGCACCTGCGCGCGCAGGAGATCGCGCAGGAAAACCGCCTGCCGTGCATCTACCTCGTCGACAGCGGCGGCGCGAACCTGCCGCATCAGGCGGAGGTGTTTCCGGACCGCGATCACTTCGGGCGGATCTTCTTCAATCAGGCGAATATGAGCGCGCTCGGCATTCCGCAGATCGCCTGCGTGATGGGAAGCTGCACCGCTGGGGGCGCTTACGTGCCCGCCATGTCCGACGAGACGGTGATTGTCCGCAATCAGGGCACCATCTTCCTCGCGGGGCCGCCGCTGGTGAAGGCCGCGACGGGCGAGGAGATTTCT
>RDXA01000219.1 GCA_004292705.1 Sphingomonadales bacterium
GGGGCGGCGCGTTTCTGGACGATGCGGTTGATCCCGTCGTAATAGGTCGCGGTCGACACCCAGCTCATGCCGCCGATGATCCCGAGTTTGCGCAAAGCGGCTGCCCCTTTGATTATGTTTGCATCTGCGAAAGGATGTAGGGCGCTAGCATCCCTTGCGTCCAGTGGGCTTGGGATGCGGGCGACAGAGCTATTCCGGTTTTGCTGGGCGAGCGTGTTCGGCCAGCCACGGTTTCAGATCACCGAGCGTGGCAGCGGGGGCCTCTTCGTGGGGCAAGTGGCCGATCTTGGGGTAGATCACGAGCGTGCTGTTCGGCATCGTCTTGTCCAGCCATCGCCCCGCCTCGACCGGGATCAGGCGATCCTCCTCGCCCCACAGGATCAGCGTCGGCGTGGTGACGGCCGCGATCTCGGCCTCTGAAAGCGGATCATAGGGATAACCGAAACGCTTGAGCGTCGCCCGGCGGTTGCCGGGATAGCGCAGCAATTCCCAATACCGGGTCACAGCCGCTTCGCTCGCCACGGATTTCACCGAGACTGATTGCTCGAGGCTCTGGGCAATCAGGCTGCGGGGCGTGATCTGTTCCACCAGCAGATTGATCCCGGGGGTCTGGGCAATCTTGAAGCCGATATTGCCGCTGTCCTTGTCTTCCTTCTTGTTGAGCTTGAGCATCGGCCCGCCGCTGCCATCGACCAGCACGAGGCCCGCGACCCGCCGGGGATGCGCGACCGCGAAGGCCAGTGCGTGCTTCCCCCCCATCGAATTGCCGGCGAGGATGAACCGCTGAAGCCCCAGCTTGTCGGCAAGCTCAAGGATGTCCTCGACATAGTTCTCGCGGCTGTAATCGTGCTGCGGATCGGGGCCCGTGAGGCCATGACCCACCTGATCGAAGCGGATGACACGATAAGTTCCCTTCAGCGCCTCGACCCACGGCTCCCAGGTATGCAAATCGGCGTTGGAGCCATGCAGCAGGATGATCGCGGGCGCATCGCGCGGGCCCTCGTCGCGCAGGTGGACGGTCACGCCGTCGCCAATCTGCACGAATTGCGAAGGCTGCCCGCCATATTTGGCGCGCATATCGGCAGAATCGGTATCGGGGGTGCGGAAGATCAGGAAAGCGATCACCAGCACAGCCAGAAACGCGATCAGCCCGCGCCAGACCCATTTCATCATTTCATCTCCGCAATCCAGCGTCGCACTACGGCCACGCCTTGCCTGTCAATGCTGGCCTTGCCGAGCTCGGGCATGGCGATGCCGGGCTCGGCGCTGTCCATCCGGTAGAGCAGGATCGAAGCGTCGGGGGCGCCGGGCAGCACCGAAAACTCATGCCCGCCCGCGCCGCGTCCCGCCGCGACCGGGCGCTTCATGATCCCGATGGCGTGGGCGTCCGACTGTTCCCAGCGCAGATCAAGCCCCGAGTTTGACGCGCCTCCGCCAGGCTGATGACAGTGGGCGCAGTTGATATCGAGGTAAGCGCGCGCCAGCGGCTCGGCAGGGCCAGTTGCGTTGGTGCGCCAATCGGGCAGGCTGTCGGCGCCCTGCGGCACATGATCGAGCACCCCGCGCCCTACCATCTGTTCAAGCCATTCACCCGGCAGATTGCGCGCCTTGGGGCCGATGGGGATGACTTGCCCGTCCTTGCCGTGGCAGGACTTGCACTGGTTCTTGTTGGGGATGGCATAGGAGATCGCCTCGCCCGCCGGGGTGACAAGGTCGATCCGTCCGCCCGCCAGCGCCAGCGTCGCCTCGGTCTGCTCGGCGTTCCAGCGGTAGGGGAGCGCCACCCAGCCGTCCGCACGGTGCAGCAGCACGCGGGTTTCGATCAGGCGATGGTCCGCGCCTTCCCCAAAGGCAAAGGTCTTGATGATTGCGCTGCCTACGGGAAAGCGGAGGAGGCCCGCTCCGTCTGCGGCAAGCTGGGTGCCTTCGGGCAGGTAGACGAAGCGCAGCTTGTCCGCCCCATCCGACCATAGCGGCGTGTTGAGCGCGTAGGCCTCGACGCCCGCTGCGGGGATTTGCCGCGCACCATCGGCGAAGAAGCCGAAATCGGAGAGTCTCGCCGGAAACCCGTTGTCGCGGATTGCCGTATCGCTCACCCGCACTGCCTCGCCCGCAGCCGCCCCATGCGCCAGCGCCGCGCCGAGGCTGGCGCAGGCCAAGAGCAGCAGGCCAGCAGCGCGCCTCACTTCAGCCGCGCCTCCAGCGCTGCGGGTGCGCCGACTGCGGGGAAGGCTACCCCCGCGGCCGGGGTCAGCATCAACGGCCCGGGCTGCGCCTCGGCAAGG
>RDXA01000383.1 GCA_004292705.1 Sphingomonadales bacterium
CTCGGAGACCAGCACCGCTGGCGGGATCTGCGCCAAAGCGCCGCTGGCCGGGAAGATCAACCGCGCCTTCCCCCGCGTCAGTGCCTTGACCTCCGCGGCGAAGATCAGGCGATACAACTCGTGCGCCGCAGCCGCATCGAAGCCGTGTTCCTCGTCAGCGTCCGCACCTAGGCCTGTGCCGAGTCCCTCCTCCAGCGAGGCGCGCAGGCGAGCGATGAGATCGCGTCCCCGATGCAGCGCGGTCGGAGTCGTGCCCCAGGCAAAGCCGTCAGCGGTCAGCGCAACGGTCAACACCCGGTCGGCATAGACCAGTGGCAGAATATAGGCATCGCCATCACCCAGCAGTGCCTGGGCTGCGGGGATCGTGAGCGGGCGGGGGCGCAGGTATGCGGCATAATCAGGATAGTCTCGCGCCAGCGCCTCCTCAGCGGCGCTGCGCGCGGCGCTTGCCGCCGCAAAGGCAGCGGCCGATCCCTTGCCATCGCTCGCCTTTTCACCCCCTGCATCGGCGAGGCGCGCACGCGCTTCCTCTTCGGCCCGGCGCGCTTCGCGCACCTGTTCAAGCGCGCGTGACAATCCTTCGGCATCACCGGGATAGGACAGGCTCGCCGCGCTCAGCGCGAGGTCGCTGATCGTGGCAAGCTGGGCGCTGCGCCACGCCCGTTCGCGATTGCCGCCGAGCAGCGCAATCAGCACCGAATCCCGGAACAGCCCTTGCGCCTGCGCGGCAATGACAGCGCGATCCTGATCGCGGGCGTAAAGGTCGAGCAGGGCGTCTTCGTTGGCATCGATCACCGGCTGCATCTGAAGTGCTGCCGCATCCGTCAGACCGGCGCGGGCCAGAATGACGGCGGCCTGCATCTCGCGGCCGCGCCGCGCAGGGTGGGTTGGCTCAAGCTTGGTCTGATAGAGCGGCAGCCCGGCCCGGATCAGTGCCTGCGCCTCGGCATGGGCACCGGTCAGACTGAGCGCATCGGCAAGGCCGAAGCGCACCATCGCCTGGGTCAGATCATCAGGAGGGACATCGTCCAGCAGCGCTAATGCGCGGCGGTAGGTTGCCGTCGCTTCGCCCGCCCGGCCATCGCCCAGCAGCAATCCTCCGATCAGGGCCTGATGATAGGCGCGCTCCTTGGCGTCGGAATAGGCCTCATTCGCCTGCACCATCTGCGCGCTGGCGACGGCCTCGGCGGTGCGACCAAGCTGCGATAGCAGCATCGCATGGTTCTGGAAGATCGGCAGGAGGTTGGGATTGTCCTCGCCCCAGACCCGTACACCGGTAACGGCAACCTTGCCCCACAGCTCCGCTGCCTCGGCGATGCGCCCGCGATCCTGCGCGATGTTGGCGTTGAGGATCAGGACATAAAGCCAACCAATATGGCTCTCGTCCGGCAGCAGCGCGATGGCGGCCTGCTCGGTCTCGCGTGCCAGCGACCGCGCCTGTTCGAGATCGAGCATCCGGGTATATTGCGCCAGCTGATACAGGAAGTTGACCATCACCGGATCGTCGGCCGCGAAATCCTCGCGTGCCAGATTGAGCGCGCGGCGGTGTGCGGCGATCGATTTGGCCAGATCATCCTCGGCCGTGAAGTAATAGCGGGCAAGGTGATGCGCGGCGAAGGTGCGGGCATAGCAGGGTCGGCAGCTCGGCCCAGCGGCGATCGCTTCGAGCCGCGTGACATAATCGGCCCGCAGCGCCGGATCGCTGACAAAGGCGACCAGCCCTTCGCCGATTGCCCCGGCGCGGGCATCGGGGTGTAGCGGGAGCGCCTCGTGCGCGAGGAACAGCTCGTAGGCGCCCTTGAAATCGACATTGCCAATTGTGGCGATGATGAGATCGGAAACCCGCGCGCCGCGCTCGGCCGGGGTGGCATCCGTGTCCAAGGCATCATAAGCGGCCCTTGCCGCGGCAAGCCGGGGGGCGGGATTATTGTAGATGTTGAAATAGCGCGCAGTTTGCGGGGCGGCGAGGGCCTGCACGGGCGCTGCCATCAGGCCGGACAGAAACAGGGTCCATGCCAGCCAAATCCGTAGGATGCGGCCCGTGCACTGCCACATGGACGCAGGTTCCCGCCGAGGCCCCCGCGCGCATGGTCTGCGGCTCACCTTCATTATCACCCGTCCCCCCTCGTCCCGCGATCTTGCGGCAAGGTCAGTCGAAAACAATGTAAATCTGCGACGTCTCCTGCCCGGTATTGACGATTTCGATGCGGTGCCGCTGGGTGTAGAGTGGCACCCAGCGGCATGTCGCCGGGTCGTTATTGACCGCACAGACCTGCCGGTTCGATTGGTCGAGCACCACCAGCCGCGGGGCGGGCCCCTGCGACACCCGCACCACGATCTGCGCCGCGCGCCCGCCGAGGAATGTCTGATTGAGCTCGGTCACTGCACCCGGAGCCAGTCTCGCTGAACGATAGGCCGGCCCCAAGGCCCGCCCGCGCATCGGCGGCAGATCGCCCGGCAGGCTGGCACGCCAGCGGGCAAGGGTTGCGGCATCGGCCTCGGTCTGCGGACTGGCCCCAAGGCGTTCCAGCCGCAGCGCCGCCTGCCCAAGCCCGGCGCCATCGCGCGCGCCATCTGCCTGTTCAGCCAGCACGAGCGCCTCGGCCACCCGCTCGGCCCGGTCGGCCTGACGGGCGGGCGGGCTGTCCGACATTGGTCGGCCCGGCATGGCCGCAGCCACCGGAACTGTCGCTTGCGACGCCGTTGCTGGTGGCGACGCTGCCGGGCCCGGCACGGCACAAGCGGTCATCAGCCCAGCCATAAAGAAGGCAGCTGATCCGATCCCGAAGCGGTCGGCGGGCTTCATGGCGCTGCCGCGATGCGGAACACAGCGCCTCCCGCCACGCCCTTGGTGGGCGCTTCCAGTGTCAGCGCCAGGCCATGACGTTCGGCAATGGCGCGGGCTAGAGACAGCCCCAGACCACTGCCCGATGCTGCCCCGTCCCGGCTGCGTCCGCGATAGAAACGTTCGAAAATCAGATCGCGGTCACGCGGGTCTATGCCGGGTCCGTTATCGGCGATTACGAGCACTGGCCCCTGATCAAGTGTGACAGCGATGTGGCCGCCAGCGGGGACATATTTGAGGGCATTGTCGAGCATGTTCGTCACCAGCCTGCGCAGTTGTCGCTCGTCGCCGTCGATCATCACAGCGGGGGAAATCGCCCATTCGAGCTGCAATCCGGCCTCGTCCGCGCTGTCTGCGTAAAGCTCGCACAGGCCTGTCACCAGCGCGCTGAGATCGACCGGGGCGAGCCCGCTGCGGTCACCCCGGTCAGCCTTGCTCGCAGCGATGTCGAGCAGGGATTCGAGGGTCTGGACGATCCGCCGGATTTCCGCGCGCGCCTCGGCCAGCCGTTCCGCGATTGCCGCTTCGGGCTGCTGGGCAAGCGCCTTCACCAGCCGGTTGTCGAGATGCGACAAGGGCGTCCGGATTTCGTGGGCGAGCTGTTCGGAGGTGTCCTTGTAGGCTGCCATGAGATCATTCACCCGGGCCAGTGCGGCTGCACTATGCGCGGTCAGCTCGTCGATTTCGTCACCGTCGAACGTCCCTGCGGCAGCCAGCCCTTGCGCACCCTGCGGCTCGCGGAAGGCGAGATTGATGCGCTCGATACGGCGCTGAAGCCCGAAAGCGGCAAACCGGCCGAGCAGCGCAACCAGCAGCACGAATACCGCGCCGCCTGCTGCAAAGACCATGGTGATGCCCGACAGCACCGGAGCTTCGATGTCGATCGTTCGCGCCGCCACCAGCCTGAGATCGGGGCCAAGCTGGACAGCCCGCGCAAAGCCGCGCGAATTGGCACCGATGGTGATGATCCCGCTTTCGGACACGGTCGGATCGAGGGGTGGCCAGGTGGCAAGATCGCCAGCGATCATCCGTCCGCTGTCATCCGCAAGCAGGTAATGCGGCGCGCTGCCTTCGATCGGGGTGAGCGCGATGCGATCAGCGATGCGTGCTTCGAGTTCGGCCTGGCCGCCGGTGGCATAGATGTCGGCAAGCCCGGCGAGATCGACATCGACTTCGGCCTGGGCGGCTTCGTGCAAGGTCGTGCTGACTGTCTCGTGGGTGAGCCACCACAGGCCCGCCAGCAGCGCCAGCGAGAGCAAGATCGCACCCGCCACCAGGCGCGAGAAAATGGAGCGGCGCGCCCCGATCACGGTCGTCCGTCGAGCAGGCGGTATCCCGATCCCAGGACGGTCTCCAGCGCTGGCCGCTCGAACCCGTCCTCCAGCTTGCGCCGCAGTCGCCCGATATTGACGTCGACCACATTGGTCTGTGGGTCGAAGTCCATTTTCCACACGTGCCGCAGCAGCATCTCGCGGGTCACCACCTCGCCCGCGTTTTCCATGAAATAGCGGAACAGCTCGAACTCTTTGGGGCTGAGCGACAGGTGCCGGTTGTCGCGGAAGGCGGTGCGTGCCTTCAGGTGGCATTCGAATGCACCGTAAAGGATGACGGCCGAGTGTTCGCGCCCGCTTGATCGGCGATGCAGCGCGCGCAGCCGGGCGATCAGCTCCTCGGGCTCGAACGGCTTGGCGAGGTAATCGTCCGCTCCGGTATCGAGCCCGTCGGCCCGGTCACTGCTGCGGCCCAGCGCCGAAAGGATCAGGATCGGGGTGCCGATCCCGCCTTCGCGCAGCCGCCGGGTGATGGTTAGCCCGTCAAGATCGCCCAGCATCCGGTCAAGGATGATGACATCGAAATGCTCCATGCCCGCGCGCAGAAGGGCGGCGCTGCCATTGTCTTCCCACACCAGCACATCGCCGCTGGCGCCGAGAATGTCCCCCACCGTTGCCGCCGAGCGCGGGTCATCCTCGACGTAGAGGATTCTCATGGGTGTTTTATCCATCCTTCGCGGTTGCACGATGACGGCACCACCTCCCCCGTTGGCTTGGTGCCATCGACCGCGCCCGCGCGCAAGTGAGGGACACCAGCCGGGGGCAGAGTGCAGGCCGCTGCTCAGTTCAGACGTTCGATCGAAACCCAACCGATGGTGCCGAAATTGTCCTTGGCCTCGATGAACAGGCCTTCGCGCTTGCCGGTCGGGGTGAGGGTGGTGCCAACCCGCAGGTTGCGCAGCACCTTGGCATCGGCTGCGGGCGCTTCCAGCATGTCGGTGGTCTCGGCTACGGTGGCGAGATCGGCGTCGTCGTCGTCGCCGCGACCGCCAGGCTTGGGCGCCGAGGCGATGGTGGCCTTCTCATCCACCAGATCGTTGAAGGCCAGCACGAAGGCTTCGACCAGCATCTTGCCATCCTTGCTGCTGCCATACCCGGCCGCATTGGCCCCGGCATTCCAGACTCCGCCCCCGCCGAACGTCAGCGTGCTTTTCTTGACCACGCCCTGACCGGTGGCGACAGTCATGCCGTTGGCCGGGCTGAGCAGCTTGATCCCGGCGGCGAGTCGCTTCTTCTTGCCTCCGAGCCCGCCGAACATCCCCAGCACCGCGCCCGCACCCGGAACACCGCCCAGCAGCGAGCTGGCCGCGCCCGATCGCACCAGCCCTTCCATCGCAGCACCCTTGGCAAGCTCGATCGACTGATCGACCTCCTCGCTGTCACCGGCAACGACGTTCATCAGGAAGTCCGCTGCATCGCCGCTGGCCGGGTTGTGCGGGATGAAACAGCCGCCTTCGGTGGCCAGCGAGCTGATCAGCGCGCGCGGGCTGCCCAGCCCATATTTCGACCACCCCTGGGTATCGCCCTCAACCACCGCGATTGTGCCGAGGCTTTCGGTGCAGGTGGCAAGTTTGACTTCTTCATCATCCTTGTCCTTGGCAAGCGCCGGAACTGGTGCGGCAATCACAGCGGCCGAGGCCAGCAGCGCCACAGCGACATTGCGCAGCGTCGTGCGCAGGAATGGTTTGCTCATCGTCATACTCCCCATGGCATTCGATGAAGCAAGCCTGCCGCATACCCCCTGCGGTCGCCACACACATGACCTGTCATCGCGATGACAAATGCTGTTAGGTGCGCGGGTCAGCGTGAATGAACGGAAACGCAGTCGGCAATGACCGGTTTGGCCCCATGCAGGGCTCGGCTGATCGATGAGGGATGCAGCAGGGCCGATAAACCGGCATTGTGTCGGTGCGCTGGCACTGATAGCAACATTCTGTGTTCAGGAGGCTTTGCCGGGCTGACGGGTGCGGAATGATCTGCCCCGGCGGTGATATCGGCGGCCTAGGTTGCGAGGGGGCGGGCACTGTGTCGCTTGAACAGTTGCAGGGCTGTCCTTGATGGTGCCGGGACGTCGGCCCGCCCGATCAGCCTTGGCCATGCGTTTTGCGGTTGTTGCCGGCACATTCGCTGTGGCCGGTTGCACCGCAATGGGTTCCGATCCCCCACCAATGGCGAGCGTGCAGGCCGTTCCCGAACGGTGGGTGCTGGCTGAACCGGGTGCGACTGATATCCCGCTGGATCGCTACTGGTTAATGCTGGACGACCCGCTGGTCGAGGAATTCGTCACGCGGGCGCAAAGCGAAAACCTCGATATTGCCCAGGCTGTTACGCGCTTGCGCGCCGCACGGGCCGGATTGCGTCAGGCCCGCGCCGACCGTGTGCCTACCATCAACGGCAGCGGCGGGGCACAGCGCGACATCGGCGATCTTGCCAGTGATGATGTGCTGCTCTCGCTCGGCGTGGACGCGGCGTGGGAGGTTGATCTGTTCGGACGGATCGACGGCTCGATCAATGCCGCGCGCAGCGATCTTCAGGCGGCGGGCTATTCGCTCGGCGATCTCGAACGGGTCATTGTGGCGCAGGTTGCAAGTCAGGTGGTGACCGCGCGTTCGCTGGCCGCGCAGCTTGCCATCGCGCGCGAGACGCTAGCCATTCAGGACGATAACCTCCAGATCGCCCGCTGGCGCAATCAGGCGGGGCTGGTGAACAGCCTCGATGTCGAACAGGCGCGCACCCAGCGTGCGCAGACGGCGGCATCAATCCCGCAGCTCGAAAGCAATCTTGCCGCCGTAGCGAATGCGACCTCGACCTTGATCGGAGAGCCGCCGGGGCGGGTCTACCGCGCAGTCACGCAGGCCCCGCGTGCCGTTCCCGCGCCACCGGCCGATGTTGCGCTCACAGCGCCTGCGGACATGCTGCGCCGGCGCCCGGATGTGAGCGCGGCCGAGGCGCGGCTGGCGGCCGATCTTGACCGCGTCGGCGTCGCACGGACGCAGCTCTATCCGCTGGCGCGGTTGTCCGGCAGCATCGGCACCAGCGCGACCGATGTGGGCAGCCTGTTCGACATCGTGACCGGCAACATCTTCGCCAGCCTGTCGCAGCTGATCTTCGATGGCGGCCGGGTGCGCGGGCGGATCGAGGGGGCCGAGGCTGTGGCCGACGGTTCGCTTGCGGCGTGGCGACAAAGCATCCTCGTTGCGCTTGAGGAGGTCGAAAGTTCGTCCGTCGACCTGCGCACCAACGCCGCGCGCGTCACCGCGCTCGCGGAGGCGAGCGACGGTGCGCAGAACGCCGCCCTGCTGGCGCGCAGCCAGTATCAGGCGGGCCTGATCGATTTCCAGCGGCTGCTGGTTGTCGAAAGCCAACTGCTCGGCACCCGTAATGCGCTGGTCAACGCCGAGGCCGGGCGGGCGCTGGCCTTCATCAGCCTTGCGCGCGCAATGGGTGGCGGGTGGTCGGTGCCGGAAGGTGCAGGACTGGAACAATTGGCCGCGAGGGAGCGATCTGAGTGAACGACACGAGCAATCCGGCCGATCCGCCGAGCGTGGACGACTTCCTCGGCACAAAGCCGCGGCCGCGCTGGCGGCGCTGGATGAAATACTGGCTGCCAGGCCTCGTGCTGCTGCTGCTGGTGCTCGCCATCGCGCAGTGCACGGCGGATGCGCCGCCGCCCGATTACATCACCGAACAAGTGACGCAGGAATCGCTGTCCCTGTCGGTGACAGCGACCGGCAACCTGCGTCCGACCAATCAGGTCGAAGTCGGCGCCGAAGTCACCGGCCCGATCGATTCGGTGCTGGTCGACGTCAATGACCGTGTGACCAAGGGGCAGGTGATCGCGATCATCAATACCGAGATCATCGACCAGCAAATTGCACAGTCGCGGGCCAATCTCAACGCGGCGCGGGCCGCGCTGGCACAGGCGCAGGCGACGATCGACATCGACAAGGTGCAGCTCGCCCGGCTTGAAGAAGTGCGGCGGCTTTCGAATGGGCGTGTGCCCTCGCAGCTCGAACTGGAGCAGGCCCAGGCTGCGGTCCAGCGTGACCGCGCGGCGGTGGCCTCGGCTCGCGCCAATATCGAGGCAGCCGAGGCCTCGCTCAAGGGCAGTCTCACCACCCGTACCCGCGCTGTGATCCGTGCGCCGGTCAATGGTGTGGTGCTGGCCCGGCGGGTCGAACCGGGGCAGACCGTTGTCGCCAGCTTCAACACGGTGACGCTGTTCGTGATCGCCGAGGACCTGTCGGCCATGCAGTTGCGGGTCTCGATCGACGAGGCGGATGTGGGTCAGGTCAAGGCGGGTCAGCAGGCGAGCTTCACGGTCGATGCCTATCCCGGCCGCCGCTTCCCGGCCACGCTTGAGCGGATCGATCTGGCTTCAAGCAGCACCACCCAGACCCAGTCGGGCGGCGGCAGTGCGGTGGCGGCAGCGGGCGGATCGGTGGTGAATTATGAAGCGCGGCTCGACGTGCAGAACCCCGATGGCCTGCTGCGCCCCGGCATGACGGCCACCGCGACGATTGCCACGCAGAATACTGGCAAGGCGCTGCTGGTGCCCAACGCTGCTCTGCGCTTCCGCCCCGATGCCGAGGAAGAAGGCGGCGGCGGGGTGTTCCAACCCCAGATCGGGCTGGAGCGGGACAAGCAACAGGCCAGCATCGGCGAGGGTAGCCGCCAGCAGGTGCAGGTGTTGCAGGCCGACGGCACGTTGAAAGCGATCGAGGTGATCACCGGCCGCAGCGACGGGCGGCGGACTGTGGTGCGCTCGAACGACCTGAAGCCGGGGATGAAGGTCGTCACCGGGGTCAAGGCAGCCGCCCCGTGACCCCGGAACCGCTGATCCAGCTGGAGGGCATTACCAAGACCTTCGGCAGTGGGGCGGCTGCGTTCCAGGCGCTCAAAGGCGTGGACCTCACGATTGATCGCGGCGAATTCGTGGCGATCATGGGCCCCTCGGGGTCGGGCAAGTCGACGACGATGAACATTCTCGGCTGCCTTGACGTGCCCACCGCGGGCGTGTTCCGTTTTCGCGGGGTCGAAGTGCAGAAGCTGGACCGTGACCAGCGCAGCCTGCTGCGCCGCCGCTATCTCGGCTTCGTGTTCCAGGGCTTCAATCTGCTGGCCCGCACCACCGCGCTGGAGAATGTCGAGCTGCCGCTGGTGTATCGCGGCGAGAACAAGGCGGTGCGGCGCGCAGCGGCGATGCGCGCGCTGGATCAGGTCGGGCTGGTGCCATGGGCCGACCACACCCCCGCAGAACTCTCGGGCGGCCAGCAGCAGCGCGTTGCTATTGCCCGGGCGCTGGTGACACAGCCTGATGTGCTGCTGGCCGACGAGCCGACCGGCAATCTCGACAGCGAACGCTCGGTCGAGATCATGGAGCTGCTGCGGCGGTTGAACAGCGAAGGCATCACCGTGCTGATGGTTACGCACGAGGAAGACATGGCGGCCTTTGCCAAGACCATCGTGCGGTTCCGCGACGGGCTGGTCGAGCGGATCGAGCGCGGGGCGCGCAGCCTTGCGGCCGATGGGGCACCCGCCTGATGCTGGGCACCACGATCCTGCTGTCGCTGCGCGAGATCCGGCGGCATATCCTGCGCTCGATTCTCACCACGCTCGGGATCATCATCGGCGTTGCTGCCGTGGTGACGATGGTGACGCTTGGCAATGGCGTCACAGCCTCGGTGCAGGAGGAGATTTCTTCGCTGGGTGCAAGCAACTTCATCGTCTTCCCGGTGCGCACCACGCGCGGCACGGTGCGACCTTTCGACGAGGCCGATGTGCGCTCGGTCGAGCAGCAGATCGCCGGGGTCGAGATTGCGGCGGGAAATGTCGGATCGAGCGCGACCGCTTTCTACAACGGGCAGGATTGGGACACGCGGGTGCAGGGCGTGAACAACGCTTTCCTCGATGCGCAGTCGATCAATGTCGAGGACGGGCGGCCCTTCAGCAGTGACGAGGAGGCGGCGGGCAAGAATGTCTGCCTGCTCGGCCTCAAGGTGCGCGAAGCGATCTTCGTGCCCGGCACCAGTCCGGTCGGCGCACGGATGCGGCTGGGCGACATTTCCTGCATGGTGATCGGCGTGCTGGAGGAACGCGGGCAGGGCGGGGGCGGCGCGGATGATGACGATGCCGTCTATATGCCGCTCAAGACCGTGCAGCGGCGGTTCAAGGGCAACGACAAGCTCGATTATTTCGTGCTCAAGTATGACCCGGGCTATGCGCCCGCCGCAATCCAGGACTCGCTGGTCGCCCTGCTGCGCGAGCGGCGGCTGCTGCAAGGCGAAGAGCCGAATGATTTCAACGTGATCGATACCGCGCAGGTCAATCAGGCGCTCGGCGCGGCGACGGGCGCGCTGACCGCAATGGTCGCGGTTATCGCCTCGATCAGCCTGCTGGTGGGCGGGATCGGGATCATGAACATCATGCTGGTCTCGGTCACCGAACGCACCCGCGAGATCGGCATCCGGCTGGCCATCGGTGCGCTGGCGAGCGAGGTGCGGCTGCAATTCCTGACCGAAGCGGTGGTGCTCTGCGCGCTGGGCGGGCTGGTTGGCATCGGCTTGGGCTTTGTCGCCTCGATCGGCCTCGCCGCCGTGATCGACGTGCCTTTTGTGTTCGATCCGGTGATCAATCTCGTCAGTTTCGTGTTCGCTGCGGGAATGGGCATCGTGTTCGGTTACTACCCCGCGCGGCGGGCCTCGCAGCTCGACCCGATTGACGCTCTGCGCCACGAATAGCGGTGCTGCTTCGATAGGCCTTCAAAGGTTATCTTCGGATGGAAAGGTGCAACCTTGCCGATGGGGCAGGGCGAAAGCGCGGCGCGCAACACCCTGTGCCGATTTTTTACATTGACAATCATTCGCAATAGCAACAAATGCGCCCCTCGAAACCGTTCTGATCCGGGGTGCCCATGCTTCTGCCGTCTTCGCCTTTGCTTCCCTTCGCCGCTGTCCTGCTCGCCACGGTTGCTGCGCCAGCGCTCGCTGCGAGTGAAGCGCCCGCGACCGAGGCGCAGGCCACGACCGGCAGCAGCGCGGCTCAGGCAACCTCGATCATCGTGACCGCCGACCGCGATGGCGACCGCTTGCCTGATGAATCCGGCACGCTGATCTTCGCGGGCAAGCTCGGCGATATCGCAGTGCTTGACGAGATCCCGCCGGTGCCATCGCGCAACCTGCGGGTGGCCTTGTCCGACATTCCGGGCCTGCTGGTGTCGGAAGTGTCGAATGGATCGTGGGCCTCGCTGTCCTATCGCGGGCTGGGCGAGCCGCATGAAAGCTGGAATATCCTCACGCTGCAGGACGCCATCCCGGCCGTGCCGGACATGTATTCCTATCCGGCCGGCTATTACATCCCGCCGCTCGAATTGGTGGAGCGGGTTGAATTCATCCGTGGGGCCTCTGGCCTGCTCTACGGGCCGCAACCGGGCGGCGCGCTCAACTATGTGATGCGCGGGCCGCGGCGCGAG
>RDXA01000384.1 GCA_004292705.1 Sphingomonadales bacterium
GAGGCCGTCCCGACATGGCGCAAGGCGGCGGTCCGGACGGCGCGAAGGCAGCCGATGCGCTGGCAGCGGTGAAAGCCGTGATTGCGCCATAGGGCCAAAGGCCATGCGGAACGGTGATGGTTGCCTGGTGACTGCGGGGACCCACAAGGGCAAGACCGGCAACATCGCGGATCGCCAAGTCAGCAAGGGCGGGAATGTCACCATCACCGTCCGTCAATCGGATGGCACCCGTTGCAAGACCCTTGAGCGCCGCGTCGCGCCGCAGGTCTAGGCCTCGCGCTCGCGCAGGCTGGCGCTCTTCAGCTTCGGCCTTTCGTTGAGGCCGCCGTCCCGCTCGAGCTGTTCGCGGAATTCGTCGCGCTTGGCGTGGATTGATGCAATCACCGGTCCCATCGCGACGCCGATATCGACCAGCACCGCCTCTGACAGCTGGAGCGAGCTTTCCAGCGTTTCGGGCACTGCGTGGCTCGCACCGGCGCGATACATTGCGGCCGCGTGATCGGTGTCGCGCGCGCGGGCAACGATCAGCAGATCGGGATAGGTCTGACGCAGCTTCGTGACGAGGCGCTGGGCCAAAACAGGTTCGTCCATTGTCAGCACCACGGCAGGCGCGGTTTCGACCCCCAGCCGGGTAAGCGCATCGCCGCGTGCAGCATCGCCGAAGGTGGCGCGGTAACCGTCGCGCTTGGCCTGCACGATCAGATCGGGGTTGGTGTCGATCATCACATAGGGTTTCCCATGCGCCTGCATCATGTCGGCCACCAACCGCCCTACGCGCCCGCCGCCCACGATAATGGTGCGCTCGGCGGCACTGTCATTGTCGTCCGGCGGTGTCGGCGCACCATCGACCCGGCGCGCCAGTATTGCGCCCAGCCGCGCGAGCAATGGCGTGACGGTGAGGCCGATTGCGGTGACGGTCTGCCAGAAGCGTGCTGTCTCCTCGTCAAGCACCAGCGCGCTGGTCGCGGCGGCAAGCACGATCAACGTGGTTTCCGACGGCGAGGCCATCAGCACGCCGGTTTCTGCCGCGGTGCCACGCCGCGCGCCCATGAGCCGCAGCAAGACGCCTGTGACAAGCGCCTTGAAGGCCAGCACGCCCACAACCGCCAGCGTGATCACGCCAATCTGCTCGGCGATCTCTGCAAGGTTGATGCTCATGCCCACAGTGATCAGGAAGACGCCAAGGGCAAGGCCTTTGAACGGCTCCATGATCAATTCGACCTCGGTGTGATACTCGGTCTCGGCAATCAGCAACCCGGCGATCAGCGCGCCGACGATGGGCGACAGGCCCACCAGCGCGGTGGCAAGGCTGGCCCCGATGACCACCAGCAGCGAAGCGGCAAGGAACAGCTCGGGGCTTTTGGTGCGCGCCGCCTGAGCGAACAGGCGGGGGAGCGCAAAGCGGCCCGCCACCAGCAGCACCGCAATCACCAGCCCGCCTTGCCACAAGGTTTGAATAATCCCTGACCACCCGTCATCGGCCGCATTGGGCGCGAGCGCGCCGAGGATGAAGATGATCGGCACGATCATGATATCCTCGAACAACAGCATGGAAAGCGCGGCCTTGCCCACGGGCGAACGGGTGCCTGAAATCGGCAGGACGATAGCCGTGGAGGAGAACGCCAGCGCGAAGCCCAGCGCCAGTGCGGCGGCCGGGCTCATGCTGCTTGCCAGCCCCACGAACAATGCCAGAGCGCTACCGCTGATCAGCACTTCAAGCGCGCCGAGACCGAACACCAGCTTGCGCATCTGCCACAGGCGGTTGAACGAAAGCTCCAGCCCGATGGCGAACAGGAGCAGCACGATCCCGAAATCGGCGAAGGGCGTCAGTGCTTCGGGCTCGGTGATGGTAACATGATAAAGCCAGGGTATGCGCTCGACCAGCGAACCGAGCCCATAGGGGCCGACGAGCACCCCGATAACGATGAACCCGATGATGGGGGTGATGCGGAACCGCGCGAACACGGGGATCACGATCCCCGCCGCGCCAAGGATGACAAGCGCATCAGACAGGAACGGGGAGAGGGTCAGTTCGCCAGCCACGCCAGGGGCCTAGCCTTTACGCGCTGCGCTGTCACCCGCAGCCTGTGCTAATGCTTCTCGCCGAGCGGGTCCTTGATGTTGCCGACGCGCTTGTCCCACTCGATGCGGTAGAGATCAAACCGGCGGTCGGCGAGGTTCTGCACCGTGCCCTCAGCCCGCGCACAGCTGAGGTCGGCGAGGTTGACGTCGCTGATCGTCAGCGTCTCGACGTTTTCGGAGGCCTCGGCCGCGATCCCGTCCCGCGCGAAGGGGAAATCGCACGGGGTGAGAATGCAGGACTGGGCGTATTGAATGTCCATGTTGGCGACATTTGGCAGGTTGCCGACATTGCCGCTCATCACCACAAAGCACTGGTTTTCAATCGCGCGCGCCTGCGAGCAGTAGCGCACCCGCATATAGCCCTGGCGGCTATCGGTGCAGAACGGCACGAAGATGATCCGCGCGCCTTCGTCCACCAGCCGCCGGGCGAGTTCAGGGAATTCGCTGTCGTAACATATCAGCACGCCGATCGGGCCGCAATCAGTGGGGATCGCGTCGATGGAATCGCCGCCCTTGATGTTCCACCAATAGGCTTCGTTGGGGGTGGGGTGGATCTTCTCCTGCGCATGGATCGATCCGTCGCGCAGGCACACGTAAGCCACGTTATGGATGTCGCCATCGGGCATCCGGGTGGGGTGCGATCCGCCGATGATGTTGATGTTGAAGGCGAGCGCCATCTCCGACAGGCGCTGACGGATGCGCGGGGTATAGTCGCTGAGCCGCTCGATGGCTTCGAGCGGGGTAAGTTCGCTCGGCTCGGCCGAGAGCAGCATGACCGTGAACATCTCGGGAAAGACGATGAAGTCCGCGTCGTAATCGGCCGCAACATCGACGAAATATTCGATCTGCTTCATGAACTCGTCGAAGCCCGAAACCGCACGCGATTGCAGCTGGCAGGTGGCGATCCGCACGCTCTCAACATCGCGCGGCAAGCGGTGCTTGGGCGGGGAGTCGCTATCGACATAGGGATTGCGCCAGATCATCCGCACGGCATTGCCACGGCTGGCTTTGTCCTCGGGCAGGTATTTGGGCATGATGCCCGCCGCTTCAAACCCGTTGGCGAGCTGGAAGCGGAGCACCGGATCGTGGATCTTGCTCTCGATCACGAGGTCGAGATATTCCTGGGGCGTGTCCGCACGGTTCGCCTTGCGGCGCTTGGCGCGGGCATAGCCGGGCATGCGGCCGCCGAACACGATGCCGGTAAGATCAAGCCGCTCGGCCAGCGCGCGGCGCTCTTCGTAGAGCCTGCGCCCCAGTCTTGTGCCGCGCACCGCCGGATCGACGCAGAGTTCGTAGCCGTAGAGCCAGTCGCCGGTCGGATCGTGGCGGCTGCCAAAGCCATTGCCGGTCACTTCGTCCCAGGTATGATCCGACAGCGCGACGCGCTCGTCGAGGCGCATGGAGGCGCAATATCCCACCACCGCACCATCGAACAGCGCGACAAAGCAGCCTTCGGGATAGTTGTTGATCTGCCCGCGGATTTCGCCCTGCGTATAGGCGGGCAGATCATCATAGGCACGGCGCACCAGCTCGCCGATCGCCCGCACGTCTTTGAGTTTCGCCTGACGAATTTCAAGCCGTGCGGTTGATCTGCTTGCCATTCTATTCTCCGGCGAACAGCGCGTCGACCGAACCGCCATTAGCGGCAAGCGCGGCTTCGACGCGCTTGCGGCCATGACAATAGAGCAACGCCGGGTGCTTTTCGCCGCGCGCCTCGATCCGCGCGACATCCTCCGGGGTCAGGGCGCTTTCCTGGGCGATGTGATCGCAATAGCCTTCAACTCGCCATCGCGGCTGACCCATCATCGCGATCCGGCCGAAATGGTGCAACAGCACGCCATGGGTGATTTCATGAGCGATCACGGAGGAAAGCTGGCGCGAGCCACCGACAGGGCGATTGTTGACGATGCGGTCTGCTGCAAGATCGCCCCTGTTGACGATCAGGTTCTGCCCCCCAAGGCGCGTCAGCGCGAAGGCTCCACGGTTGATGTTGGCCAGCCACAACCAGCGCCAGCTGCCTTCGGTCAGGAAGATACGGCGTGGTTCACGGTTACGCGCTATCGGGCTGGCAGATACCAGCGTCTCTGCCCGCGCCATGACACGGTCCAGCGCGGCCTGATCAATGGGTGTTTCAGACCAGACCTGGCTGTCGCCGGCCTTGGTTTGATATGGAAATGCCAGAAGTTGGGGTGCCATAAGCGGGGAGGCCAGCAGAAGAACCAGCGCCCCAAGCGCCAATCCCCACCGGCCTCCGCCGATTCTGGCGATCAGGCTCAACCGGCCATTTCCTTTTCGAGATTTTGGACGATCGTCTCGAAGAACTGCTCGGTGGTCTGCCATGCCTGACCGGGGCCGATCAGCAGCGCCAGATCCTTGGTCATGTAGCCCTTTTCGACCGTTTCGATGCAGACCCGCTCCAGCGTCTCGGCAAACTTCACCACATCGGGGGTGTTGTCGAACTTGCCGCGATACATCAGCCCGCGGGTCCAGGCGAAGATCGAGGCGATCGGGTTGGTCGAGGTCGCCTTGCCCTGCTGGTGCTGGCGATAGTGGCGGGTGACGGTGCCGTGCGCGGCTTCGGCCTCGACGGTCTTGCCATCAGGCGAGAGCAGCACGGAGGTCATCAGGCCGAGCGAGCCAAAGCCCTGCGCCACGGTGTCCGACTGCACATCGCCGTCGTAGTTCTTGCACGCCCAGACGAACTTGCCCGACCACTTCAGGGCCGAGGCGACCATGTCGTCGATCAGGCGGTGTTCGTAGACCATGCCCTTGGCCTTGAACTGTTCGGCGAAGCCCTCGGTATCGAACACCTCCTGGAACAGGTCCTTGAAGCGCCCGTCATAGGCCTTCATGATCGTGTTCTTGGTCGAAAGATACACCGGCCAGCCGAGGTTGAGCCCGTAGTTGAAGCTCGCACGGGCGAAGTCGCGGATCGAATCGTCGAGGTTGTACATCGCCATCGCCACACCGGCGCTGGGGAAGTCGAACACGTCGAGATCGATCTTCTCGCCGTTCTCGCCGTCCCACACCAGCCGCAGCTTGCCGGGGCCGGGGATCAGGGTGTCGGTCGCCTTGTACTGGTCGCCGAAGGCATGGCGGCCGACGACGATCGGATCGGTCCAGCCCGGCACCAGCCGCGGAACGTTGTCGATCACGATCGGCTCGCGGAAGACCACGCCGCCCAGGATGTTGCGGATCGTGCCGTTGGGGCTCTTCCACATCTTCTTGAGGCCGAATTCCTCGACCCGCTGTTCGTCGGGCGTGATGGTGGCGCACTTCACGCCGACACCATATTGCTTGATCGCATTGGCGGAATCGACCGTCACCTGATCGTCGGTCGCATCGCGGTTTTCGATCGAGAGGTCGTAATACTTCAGATCAATATCGAGATAGGGCAGGATCAATCTTTCGCGGATCCATTGCCAGATGATGCGCGTCATCTCGTCGCCATCGAGTTCGACAACGGGGTTTGCGACTTTGATTTTGTCCATGCGTATTGCCCTATCCTTCTTGCCCCGTCTGCGCAGGGCTGTGATTGACCGACAGGAAGTTGTTCAGAGCCCGTCCAAAGGCCCAAAGATCCCGTCTGGGGCTTTAGCAGAGGAAGGCGGGCTTGCAAGCAAAGCACGTGCGAATGAAACGCAACAGCCGTTGCGGCGCATGCGGCTTGCCCTTGAGGCACAAAAAAGCCCGCCGGGGAGGGCGGGCTGGATTGCGGTTCAACCGATGGTGGGCGTAGCAAGGATTGAACTTGCGACCCCTACGATGTCAACATAGTGCTCTACCACTGAGCTATACGCCCGCACCATCGGATGGGCGCCCTGTTGAGGGCGGAGCGGCCCCTTATCGCAGCGCCCGCAAGCGCGCAAGCGATTCGAAACTGGCTATCCCCGCAGCGCGTCCACTTCTTCGAAGACCCGTTCAACCTCCAGCACCAGATCGCGCAGGTGGAAGGGTTTGGAAAGCACGCGGGCGGCGGGCTGCTCGCGGCTGGCGCGCAAGCTGACGGCGGCAAAGCCGGTAATGAACATCACCTTGGTGCGCGGCGAAATCTCGGCGCAGCGCTGGGCAAGCTCGATCCCGTCCATTTCGGGCATGACAATGTCCGACAGCAGCAGGTCGTAATCGCCCGTTTCCAGCAGCGGAACGGCATCGGTGCCGCGATCGACCGCACTGACGAAATAGCCGGCATTGGTCAGCGCCCGTTCGAGGTAGGCGCGCATGGCGTCTTCGTCTTCGGCGAGCAGGATGCGGGGGGAGCGTGTCGCTGTCATGAGAAGGGCATTAGCAGACCTGACTTAAGAAATCTTTGTCCCATCGGCGAGGCGCGCTCCAGATGGTGCGAATTGCGTGCAGACGGGGACGATCAGGCTTTGACAGTCCTGTGCAAACTCGCCAGCACTGGCGATAGGATGCTCCCGCCCTCGCGCTCTTCTCGTCATGGCACTTCGGCCCAACGCACAGCGATCAGCGGGGGCGTGGTGCCGGGTCTTGATGAGGCCCCGGCCTTCACGCTGACTGTTCCGCCGCGCCTTCGCCTGCCTGTGCTCGTGGCGGTGCCCCATGCGGGCCGCGCATATCCGCAATCGGTAACGACGCGAATGCGCGATCCTGCGCTGGCGCAACTGCGGCTGGAAGATCGCCACGCCGACCGGCTCGGCATCGCCATCGCGCGCGAGACCGGGGCGGCACTGCTGGTCGCCCATGCGCCGCGGGCGCTGCTCGACTTGAACCGGGCTGAGGATGACATCGACTGGGACATGATCGAGGGTGGGCGTCCAAAGGATGTGAACCCGGTCGAACCGGGGCAGCGCAGCAATGCCCGTGCGCGCAGCGGCCTCGGGCTGGTGCCGCGCCGCCTGCCGGGCTCGGGCGAGATCTGGCGCGGCCGGCTTGCGCCTGCGGAGCTGGCAGCGCGGATCGAGGGGATACACCGCGCCTATCATGCCGCGCTCGGCGGAGTGCTGGCGCAGATTCGCGCCGAGTGGGGCGCGGCGCTTCTGATCGACCTTCATTCAATGCCGCCGCTGCGCGCAGCCGAGAACGAGGCACGCGCGCCGGTGGTGGTGCTGGGCGACCGCTTCGGCGCGTCGTGCCACACTGTGCTTGTCGGCCGGGCGCTTGCCCATCTCGAAGGGTGCGGGGTGCCTGCGGCGCAGAACCGGCCCTATTCCGGCGGCTATGTGCTCGACCGCCACGGCGCGCCGCAGACGGGCGTGCATGCCTTGCAAATCGAGGTATGCCGCGCAGCCTATCTTGACCGGCATCTCGCCGAGCCGGGTGCTGCCCTGCCGGCAATCGCGGGGATGCTGGCGGGGCTGGTTCGTGAACTTGGTGCGGAAGCTGCGCTGCTCGGCGGCGGCGAGGGGATCCGGCAGGCGGCGGAGTAGTCCCTTAAGGCAGAACGGGCGGCTGGACCCGTGGTCCCGCCGCCCGTCAGCCTTATGGTGCGGACCGGATTGTTGCCAATCCGACCGACTGCGATCAGTTCAACGCCGGAGCCGAAGCACCTTCGGCGGGCATCGGCACCTTGCCCTGCATCAGCTGGCGCTCGAAAATGTTGCGCATCAGGTTCAGCGAAAAGAGGTGCGCATAGATCAGCATCAGCATGCCGTTCTTGGCGAGTTCCTCCAGCGTTGCCGCCGGCAATTCGCGCAGCTTGCTTTCGTCCACCATGCGGAAGCCGCGATAGATGAACGGTGTGTCGGGCATGTCGTTGCGGGTGATGGCGATTTCGCCATCCATCAGGATGTCGAGCTTGATCAGCTCGTCCATGAACAGCTTGGTGCGCTGACCGGATTCCTCGAAGCGACGGCAAAAATCGAGCACGCCCTCGATGTACTCGGTCGGCTTTCCTTCGCCGTCAAACAGCGCGAGGCCTTCATCGAACTTGCCGAGCAGGTTTGCACTCGGGTCGAAGCAGAGCGACATGTCGTCGCTGCCCTGCTGGAGCTTGGCGAGGAGGAACGGGTAACGGCGCGCATAGGCCGGAAGGTAGATGACCTGATTGATCTTCATGTCATCGCCGACGAAGGTGTTCACGCCCTCATTGAGGCCGAACAGCGCGATCGGGAGCGGATTTTCCCCGGAGGTGAAGACAATCGGGAAATCGCGCTGGGCATCGACGAACTCGTCCGAAGTCAGCGGGACCGCATGGGTCGCGGCGAGGTAGGCGGCGCTTTCCAATGTGCCAGCCTTCCACTCGGCATGGTCACGGCTGTTGAGCGGCAGAAGGTCCTTGTAGAACAGCGGAAGTAGCGGTTGCGGCGCGCTGGCCATGACGAAGTCTCCGACAAACGGTGGTGATGGTCCCCTCAGCGGAAAACCGAGCGGCCCGCCGAAAGCGCGGCCCTTAGGCGTTTGCAGGCGGGGGCGCAAGCCGCGTGGGTCAGGTGCGCGGGTGCCTTTGCAACAGTTTTCCCGGATTGAGCAGACCTGACGGATCAAGCGCCTGCTTGACCTGCGCCATCACCGCCAGAGCGACGGGATCATGCAGCCGGGCGAGTTCATCGACCTTCATTTGCCCGATTCCGTGCTCGGCACTGATCGAGCCGCCCCATTGCGTCACGAGATCATGCACCCGCGCGCTGATGGCCTTGCCCTGCTTGTCCTCCCAGACCCCGCGCACTGCGCCTTGCGGGGCCAGCACGTGGAAATGGACATTGCCGTCGCCAAGGTGGCCGAAGGCGACCGCGCGGGTGCCGGGAAAGACAGCTTCGATGTCAGGCACCGCGGCAAGGATGAAACCGGGCATCTTTTCAACCGGCACCGATATGTCGTGCTGCATCGCCGGGCCCAGGGCGCGCTCGGCCGCCGAGATACTGTCGCGCAAGTTCCAGAAGGCCTCGGCCTGGGTGTCGTTGGCGGCGATCACCGCATCAGCGACCAAGCCTTCGTCCAGAGCGGCGGCGAGGGCGCTTTCCAGTGCCTCGCGCAAGGCGGCGCTGTCCTGCGACGGTGAGACACATTCGACAAGTGCGTTCCAAGGGTGGGCATCGGCCAGCGGCGCGCGGGCGGCTGGCTGATGCGCGAGCACGCTCGCGAGGCAATGCGCAGGCACAACCTCAAAACCTTCGAGCGCATCGCCCAGCGCGCGCTCCATCCGGCCAAGCAGTGTGCCTGCCTCGATGATCCCGGGCACACCGACCCATGCCGTTGCGCGGCCGACGGGCGCGGGCAGCAGGCGCAGGGTTGCGGCGGTCACAATCCCGAGCGTGCCTTCCGATCCGATCAGGAGCTGCTTCAGGTCGAACCCCCGATTGTCTTTCTTGAGCGGGGTCATGAGGTTCAGCACCTCGCCTGACGCCAGAACGGCCTCAAGCCCCAGCACCTGCGCGCGCATCGTGCCGTGGCGCAACACCTGCGTGCCGCCGGCATTGGTCGATATCAAGCCGCCGATGGTGGCGGAGCCTTTGCCGCCGAGCGTCAGCGGAAAGCGCATTGCCGCAACTTCGGCGGCTTCGTGCAGATTCTGGAGGATGACGCCGGCCTCGCACACGGCCTGCCCCGCTTCCGGCGAAAGACTGCGGATCCTGTCCATGCGTCGCAGCGAAAGGATGAGGGCGGTGCCCGTTGCATCCGGGGTCGCGCCGCCCGCCATGCCGCTGTTGCCGCCTTGCGGCACAATTGGCACGCCATGCGCGGCGCACAGCCTGACCAGTGCCGCGACTTCTTCCGTGGATGCGGGCGAGGCCAGTGCCAATGCGCGCCCGGTATAGCGGCCGCGCCAATCGGTCAGCCAGACGTCCATCCGGTCGCGGTCGGTGGTCAGCCCCCGCTCCCCCAGCAACTCTGCGGCCGCCGCCATGAAGGCGTTGGTGGAAGGCGCAGGGCGTGGCGGCGGAGCGGGGTGGTTCATTGTTGCTTCCATGCCACAGCTGGCGATCAAATTGCCACCGCTTTTGCGATCTGTCGTGCGGCAGTTAAGGCACGGTTCAAACGGTAGTGCTAAGCCGAGCCACGACACAGTTCGGCTCGGGATGTGCGCTGCGCCAGTCCTGCCCGCCCGAGGAGATATCACTCACCGCCTATGGACAGTCTGTTCGCCCTTGCAGCTCCACTGGCCTTGATGCTGCCGCTGGTCGCTGAAACGGCCGGGACGCAGGGTTCGTCGGCAGCCGCTTCGGCCCCGCAATGCGATGCTGCTGCGGCCGGCCCGGACAGCCCGGCGGTGGCCCGTCCGCTTACGGCGCTGCGCGAATCCTCCGTGGTGCGGCAGGTGCGGATCGAGCAGCGTGTGGTGGTACGGATCGCACCGCAACCGCCATCCGGGCGCCAAAGCCTGCTTGCCGAGTTGCCGCAGCGTCCCGCGGCGCCGCGTTTCGAGGAAGGCAGCAAGGAAAAATGCGTCACACTTGACGGGATAGCAGGTGTTCAAACGGGTAGCGGTAACCGGTTGGTGCTGTTCTTGCGCGACCGCCGCATGATCTCCGTCAATCTGGAAAAAGCCTGCCGCGCCCGTGACTTCTACTCGGGCTTTTACGTGGAAAAGAACAAGGACGGGCGGCTGTGCGTCGAACGCGACAAGCTGCAGTCGCGGACGGGCGCGCGCTGCGAGGTTGACGCAATGCGGCAGTTGGTCGCGGTGGGTAACTGAGCACCTTCGCTCGTTTCGGCGCGATTCCTTGACTTTTGCGGCCATTTGCGGGAAAGCGCCGCCGGCTCGACGTAGGGCTCTCCAGCGCGCCTGAGCCAGCAATCCCGGCACTAACCCTGCCCGCCATTCTCGGACACCACACACCGCATGACATTCGCCGATCTCGGCCTTTCGCCTGAATTGCTCAAAGCCGTGGAAGACGCGGGCTATTCGACGCCCACCGCGATCCAGGCACAGGCGATCCCTACCGTGCTGATGATGCGGGACCTGATCGGCATTGCCCAGACCGGCACCGGCAAGACGGCCAGCTTCGTGCTCCCGATGATCGACGTCATGGCTGCGGGTCGCCGCCGCGCGCTGATGCCGCGCTCGCTGATCCTCGAACCCACGCGCGAGCTTGCGGCGCAGGTCGCCGAGAATTTCGAGAAATACGGCAAGAACCACGATCTCAAGATGGCGCTGCTGATCGGCGGCGTGCAGATGGGCGATCAGCTCAAGGCGTTGTCGGACGGGGTCGACGTGCTGATCGCGACGCCGGGCCGGCTGATGGATCTGTTCGAGCGCGGCAAGATCATGCTCAACGGCTGCGAGCTGCTGGTGATCGACGAGGCCGACCGGATGCTCGACATGGGGTTCATCCCCGACATCGAGTTCATCTGCTCCAAGCTCCCCGAAACGCGTCAGACGATGCTGTTTTCGGCGACTATGCCGCCACCGATCGAGAAGCTGTCGAAGAAGTTCCTGACCAATCCCAAGCGGATCGAAGTCAGCCGTGCAGCCTCGACCAATGCCGATATCACCGCCTTCAAGGTGCCGGTAAAGTCGCGCTCCAAGCGTGAAACGCTGCGCTGGTTCCTCGAGAACGATCTGGTCGAAACCGCGATCATCTTTGCCAACCGCAAAACCACCGTGCGCGAGCTGAACCAGAGCCTGACGCGCCACGGCTTCCGCTC
>RDXA01000385.1 GCA_004292705.1 Sphingomonadales bacterium
AGGAGCGTAGCGTCATGAAACTCCTGAAGCTCGTCCCTGACAATACCAACATCAAGTTCCTGAAGCTGCGCGTGCCTTTCTTCGTGCTCAGTCTGGTCCTGATCTTCGGCAGCTGGACGGCGGTCGCGGTCAACGGGCTTAATTTCGGCGTCGATTTTGCCGGCGGGCAGGAAGTGCGCATGACCTTTGCCCAGCGCCAGACCGCGCCCATCCCGTCATTGCGCGAGCTCGTCGGCGGCCTCGGTTATGGCGAGCCTGTGGTGCAGGAATTCGGAGCGCCCAACCAGGTTTCGATCCGCGTGCCGTTGCCCGAAGGGGCCGAAGACACCCCGGGCGCAGCCACCGCGATCGGCGACAAGGTGATCGCGTCGATCACGGCCGAATACCCCGATGCCCGCAAGGACGGGAACGACACCGTATCGGGCAAGGTCGCAGGCGAGTTCCGCGATTCTGCGATCTTCGCGCTGCTGGCGGCGATGGCGGCGGTCTCGCTTTACATCTGGGTGCGGTTTGAATGGCAGTTTGGCGTGGGCGCAATGTTCGCGCTGGTGCACGATGTGTCCGTCACGGTTGGCCTGTTCGCACTGACGCAGATGGAGTTCAGCCTCCAGATCGTTGCCGCGATCCTCGCGATCATCGGCTATTCGCTCAACGACACTATTGTGGTCTATGACCGTATCCGGGAAAACCTCAAGAAATACCGCAAGATGCCGATGGCCGAGCTGCTTGACCTGTCCGTCAACGAAACGCTGGCGCGCACCGTAATGACGTCGCTGACATTGTTCGTGGCCTTGATCCCGCTGCTGATCTTCGGCCCGCCGAGCCTGTTCGGCATGGTTGCGGCGATCACGGTGGGCTTGTTTATCGGTACCTATTCGAGCGTCTATCTGGCCGGCCCGCTGCTGATCTGGATGGGAGTGACCTCGAACAGCTTTGTTCCGACAGAGAGCGCTGTGGACCGGCAGGAAAAGATCGCTCGCGGCGAAGCATAGGCCTGCTGCGGAGCCCTCCCTTTCTGCCGGAACAGGGGAAGGCTCTTCAAGTGACCAACCGCTCGAAATGCGTCGCCAGCGCAGCCGCGTTGGCATCCCAGCTGAAATTCTCTGTCAGTGCCGCCACCGCCTCCCGCGCTGGCGGTTTGGCGAGAATGGCGTTGATCGCGGCGGCGACGGCCCCCGCGTTGCGTTCAACCAGTCGCCCGGCCGTGTCGCCGGTGATCAGCTCGCGCGCGCCGCCGACATCGGTCGTCACGACGGGGGTTCCGCAAGCGAGCGCCTCGACCCAAGCGTTTGCCAACCCTTCGCTGATTGTCGGCAGCACCATCACATCGGCCGCCGAAAGGATCAGCGGCATCAGGTCATGGTCGATGGAACCGGCGAAGAACACCCGGTCGGCCATGCCTTCACTGACGGCAAGCGCCCGCAGCCGGGTCTCGTCCTCGCCCTTGCCGACCAGCACCAGTCGCGCCCCCGGAATGTCGCGCAGCGCCGCAATCGCAATCCCCTGACCCTTGCGTTCAATCAGCGCGCCCACGCAGGCGAGCAGAGGCGCATTGTCGGGCATCGGAAAACCCAGTTCCTCGCTTAGCTGGCGGCGCAGTTGCGGGTGATCGAAGGGGCGGAAGCGGTCCCGGTCGAGCCCGGTGTAGTGTACCGTGATTTTCTCCGCTTCCATGCCCATGGCCGCCATCTGTTCGGCCAGATCGCGGCTGACTGCGAGCAGTCCGGTGGCGACACGGGCCGCGTCGAGCATCAGACGCCGGGCGAAATCCTGTTCGCCCCAGAAGCTGATATCGCTCCCGCGCGCCTTGATCGAAAGCGGCAGCCCCATTGTCTGCGCGATTTCGGCGGCGGCGGGGCCATCGGGGAAGAAGAACTGAGCATCGAGCAGATCAATCGGCTGGTCGGCATGGATACGCCTGACCAGTGGCAAGACCGCGCGGGCAATCGCCCCCGCATTGCGGCGCGCGCCGATGCGCGGGATCAGCGTGAAATGCGGGCGGTGCACGGTGATCCCGCCTTCCTCGCTGACCGGAGGCAGATCAGCCAGCGGTCGGTAGCGGCCCAGCGCAAGCGGGGGCAGGCCGATGGGGTTGACCAGCGTCACCCGCCAGTCCCCGCGCTTGGCCAGCGCCTCCAGCGAGCGCGCGACGAAGGTGCCGAACCGGGGGTTCACCGGGTTGGGATAGAGCGTCGAGAGGGCGAGGACGTGCTTCACGATGCGGTTGCTCTAGCGCGCCGCACGTTAAAGCGCCCTGACCAGCATGGTCGCGACGGCAATCCATGCCGGATTGTCGATCACCACCTGCTTCTGCCCCGCGCCCGGCGGCAACAATCCGACCAGCGAGCCGCGCCGGTCGATCAATCTTCCAAAGGCAAAGCGCCCACCCGGCTTCGGGACAAGGCAATCGCGGTTGATCGCGCTCTGGGCCGCGTCGGGATCAAGCGGACGCAGCCACAGCAGGTCGCCGGGGCGATATTCGCCGACGCTGGCGGTGATGGATAGCACCATCGGTGCCGGGCCGTCCTGCCCCGCCAGTTCACTGGGAAGCAGGGCTTCGCGCGGGGCGGTAAGGGCTTCGGGGCCGCTTGTACCCAGTTCGGCGACGATCCGGGCAGGCGCGGCGGCCTCGGCGCGCATCAGGCTGGCGGGCGGAACGCCCAGCGCGGCGGCGATCCGGTTGAGCCAGCCGACCGAAAGCTGGCGCATCCCCGTTTCCAGCCGCCCGATGGTCTGTGCGGTGGTGGGCGGATCGCAGGCAGCGGCCAGATCGGCGAGCGTCAGGCCCTTGGCCTTGCGGATGTCACGGATGCGGTTGGTCATTGGGTGCCTATGAAAACTAACCGGATTGGTTTCCTCTTTCCTACAGATGCGCCGTCTTGGCAAGCCTCGCCGGCTCAACCAGCGGAAGGAAACAGTATGACACGCCAATTGGTCGAACGCGAACTCACCCCCGAAGGCCCGCGCCGTGAGCGCATCAAGCGCGGGGTGAGGCCGCGCCGCACGGTCACGGTCAATCTCGCGGAAAGCCCGCTCGCCTGGCTGCATGCGCGCGGGCACCTGACCGACCGTCTGTTCGATGCGGGCGAGGCGTTGCGTGCCGACTATGAACGCGCCCAGCTTTCCGCCAGCGTCACCATGCGCTGGGATCCGGTGCGGGCAAGGACCACCGGTGAACGCGGCCTTGCGCCAAGCGAACGCCAGATCGCCGCCCGCCAGCGGTTTGACGGCGCGATCCGCGCAGCGGGCGGGGGGCTGGAGGATATCCTGTGGCGCGTCGTATGTGCGGGCGAGGCGCTGCCGGAAGCGGAAAAGACCCTCGGCTGGCCCGCGCGCAGCGGCAAGCTGGTGCTGCGAATCGCGCTCGAACGGGTGGCGGAGTTCTACCGCATCACCTGATCCTCAACCTTCGACCATCTCCGCCAGCATCAGCCAGCGCTCCTCGGCCGCGTCCTTCTCGGCGCGGGCGTTGGCGATCCCTTCGCTGATGGTGGCGAAGCGCTTGGCATCCTTGGTGTAGAGGTCGGGGTCGTTCAGCAACGCCTCACCCTTGGCAATCGCGGCTTCGAGTTCCGCGATCCGCGCGGGCAGGATCTCGTAATCGCGCTGGTCTTTGTAGGAGAGTTTGACGGTCGTCGCGGCGGGCTTGTCGTTGGCGCCCGGTTGGGCAGCCATTGTGCGATCATTGCGGGGTCGTTGCGGGGTCTTTGTCACCTCATGCGCGGATCGTCGCTTGGCTTCCCAATCGGCATAGCCGCCTGCGACAATATCCACCTTGCCCGATCCGTCGAGCCCCAGCGTGATGGTGACTGTGCGGTCGAGGAAGTCGCGATCGTGGCTGACGATCAGCACGGTGCCGTCGAAATCCGCGATGACTTCCTGAAGCAGGTCAAGGGTTTCAAGGTCGAGATCATTGGTCGGCTCGTCCAGCACCAGCAGGTTGGCGGTGCGGGCAAATTCGCGCGCGAGCAGCAGGCGCGAACGCTCCCCGCCTGACAGGATGCCGATTTTGGTATCGACCAGTCCGGGATCGAACAGGAAGTCCTTGAGATAGGCCATAACATGCTTGCGCACCCCCCGGACATCGATCCAGTCCCCCCCTTGGGCCAGGATCTGGCGGACGGTGGCATTGGGTTCGAGGAGCTTCCTCTGCTGGTCGATCATCACGCCCGAAAGGGTGCGGGCGTGGGTGACTGTGCCGGTGTCAGGTTGCAGCTCGTTGGTGAGCATTTTCAGCAGGGTCGTCTTGCCCGCGCCGTTCGACCCGACGATCCCGATGCGGTCGCCGTTCTGGATACGCAGGGAGAAGGGTTTGATAATGGCGCGGTCACCGAAGGACTTACTGATGTTCTCCGCCACAATCACCGATTTCGACTTGAAGTCATCATCGCTCGAAAGCTTCAGCTTGGCCGTTCCCGCGCCGGATATCATCGACGCGCGGGCAGCGCGCATCTGGTAGAGCTTTTCCAGCCGCCCCTGATTACGCTTGCGCCGCGCGGTGACGCCGCGTTCGAGCCAGTGGGCCTCGATCTTGAGTTTGGCATCAAGGCGATCCGCGTTGCGAGCCTCCTCGGCATAGACGGTCTCTTCCCACGCCTCGTATCCGCCAAACCCGATTTCCTTGCGCCGCAGCGTGCCGCGGTCGAGCCACAGGGTTGCCCGGGTCAGGCGGGTGAGGAAGGTGCGATCGTGGCTGATGGTGATGAAGGCGCCGCGATAACGCGTAAGCCAGTCCTCCAGCCAGTCGATGGCGCTAAGGTCAAGGTGGTTGGTCGGCTCGTCCAGAAGGATCAGATCGGGGTCCTGCGCCAGCGCCCGGGCAATCGCGGCGCGCCGCCGCTCGCCGCCGCTGGCGGTGGCCGACAGGCGGCTCATGTCGATGCCGAGTTGGCCGGCGATGGCCTCGACCTCGTGCGCGGCGGGGGGATGCTCGCCGCCGAGCGCGAAGTCCATCAGCGTGCCGGTACCGCTGAAATCCGGCTCCTGCTCCAGAAACACAATTCGCGTCCCCGGCTTCACGCGGCGCTGGCCCCGGTCAGGTTCGATCTTGCCGGTGATAATCTTGAGCAGCGTCGTTTTGCCCGCCCCGTTGCGCCCGATCAGCGCGAGCCGGTCGCCGGGCTGCACATGCAGATCAATCGGCGCCGCGCCGCTCACAGGTGTCGGCCCGCCGAACAGCCAGCGCCCGCTCTGTTGCAGCGCAAGGCCTTCAAGCGAGAAGATGGGGGGCTGTGCCATGGGATGCGGCACCTAGGGGCAAGGCTGCCGCCGAGCAAGCTGGTTCAGTCGCGCGAAAGCCGGGCGAGTGCAGGGGGCGGCTCACTTCCGGAGGAACCAGCCAATGATCCGACCTGCCTTGCTTTTCATCACCGCCAGCGCGTTGGCGCTTCCCGCTCAGGCTGCCGGTGTCGAGATCGATGCCACCGGCCCGGTGGTTGAGCTCAACGTCTTCGAGAGCGTCTCGGTCGCGCCTGATATTGCCACCATCGGCGCGGGGGTCACCACCGAGGCACCGAGCGCAACCGACGCGCTGCAGCAGAACTCGGCCGAGATGGCCAAGGTGATCGCCAGGATCAAGGCGCTGGGCATTGCCGAACAGGACATCCAGACCACCGGCATCAACCTCAATGCCCGCTACGATTACGATCAGGCGAGCCAGCGCCAGGTGTTCCGCGGCTATCAGGCGGCGAACCGGGTGAGCGTGATCCTGCGCCAGATCGGGGATACCGGCCGGGTGCTCGACGCGCTGGTCGCGGCCGGGGTGAACGACCTCAACGGCCCGAGCTTTGCCATCGAGAACGACGATGCGGCCAAGGACGAAGCGCGCAAGCGGGCGCTCGAACGGGCCGAGGCGCGGGCGAGGGCCTATGCCACGCAGCTCGGTTATGGCGGGGCCAAGGTGCTGGCGATCAACGAGACCCTTACGGGTCGCGGGCCCATGCCCGAAATGGCGATGATGCGCGCCAGCGCCGACAAGGTCTCGGCCGCGCCGCCGGTGCAACCGGGCATGGTGCAGGCCGGGATCAGCCTGACCATCACCTATGAACTCGTGAACGGCCCGGGCGCCTGAGCGCGCGAAGCCTTATTCACGGCTTGTTCAATGGACAGCGACTAGGCATAAATCTGTCATGAAAAAGCCCTTTTCCCTGATGGCCGGAATCTTGGCAGCCCTCGCGCTCACGACGGTCGCCGCTCCGGCGGCGGCGCAGGATCAGACGCGTGAGGAGCAGGGTGAGGCGCGCCGCGAGGCCGAAGCGGGCAACCAGCTGAAGCTGCGCGAGATCGAACGGCGGATACTGCCGCAGATGCAGGGGGCCGAGTATCTCGGTCCCGCTTATGATTCGACCGCGCGGGCCTATCGCCTCAAGTTCATCAAGGATGGTCGCGTAACCTATGTCGATGTTGATGCCCGCACCGGGCGGATCATCGGTCGCTCGCGCTGACGGACAGGCGGCCATGCTTTTTCAGCGGGGGAAAGCAGCGAAAGGCGCGCGCGGCGCTCGCTTGACGCTCGCGCACCAAAAGCGCACGACGCGGCGCGTTGATATGCAGGAAATTGGAAGACCATGCGAATTCTGATCGTCGAAGATGAACCCACCCTGGGCGCGCAACTCAAGTCGACGCTCGAACAGCAGGGCTATGCTGTCGATTTGTCAGCTGATGGCGAAGACGGGCATTTCATGGGCTCTACCGAGGATTATGACGCGGTGGTGCTCGATCTCGGCCTGCCCGAGATTGACGGCTTGACCGTGCTCGGCATGTGGCGGCGCGAGGGGCGCACCTTCCCGGTGCTGGTCCTGACCGCGCGGGATAGCTGGTCGGACAAGGTCGCGGGCCTCGATGCCGGCGCGGACGATTATCTCGCCAAACCGTTCCAGACCGAAGAACTGATCGCCCGCCTGCGTGCGCTGATCCGCCGTGCATCGGGCAACACCTCGTCCGAACTCACCGCAGGCGACGTGCGGCTGGACACCCGCTCGGGCCGGGTGACGCTGGATGGCGAGCCGGTCAAGCTGACCGCGCAGGAATACAAGCTGCTCAGCTACCTGATGCACCACAAGGGCAAGGTAGTGAGCCGCACCGAACTGATCGAGCATATCTATGATCAGGATTTCGACCGGGATTCGAACACCATCGAAGTCTTCGTGACCCGCATCCGCAAGAAGCTTGGCGCAGACGTGATAACGACCATCCGTGGCCTCGGTTACAGCCTCGACGACCCCGCCGACCAGCCGCGCGCCTGAGGCACCGGCGGCTGGCGGTGACGCCCCTGTGAACTTGCCTTCCGGCGAGGCCGCAGGCTTGCCGGAAGCAGCCTCAGCGATGCCCGCGCCCAAGCCGCGCGTCAGTTTGGCGCGGCGCATGGGGATGATAGCGGCCGTCTGGATCGGCGTGCTCCTGCTCGGCGGCGGCATCGCACTTGAACGCACCTTGATGAGTCAGGTCGAAGCCAATTTCGACGAGCAGCTCGACTATATCCTCACCGCGATGATCGCTTCGGCCGAGATTGATGCGAGCGGCGAGGTCTATTTCTACCGCACGCTGGGCGACCAGCGCTTCCTTGAACCTAGCAGCGGTCTCTATTGGCAGATCAGCGGTGGCGATTATGAACCATGGCCCTCGCGCAGCCTGTGGGATCGCACCTTGAAGCTGCACGGGGTCGAGGCCAAGGGCGACCACTTCGACTCCGATGTGCATTTCTACGATTCCGATCAGTTTTCCGGCGAGCCGCTCAGGATCGCCGAGCGCACGGTGATCCTGCCCGGCAGCGAGACCCGCTGGACCTTCGCTGTCGCCAGCGCAACCGAGCAGATGGACGCACAAATCGGCCGGGTTCGGCTGATCCTGATCTGGAGCTTTGTGGTGCTCGGCCTCGGGCTTCTGCTGATGGCTCTTGTTCAGGTCCGCTATGGCCTCTCGCCGCTGCGACGGGTGCGCGCCGCGATCCAGAAGCTCCGCAATACCGGCGCGAACCGCATCACCGATCCGCTCCCGCTGGAGGTGCAGCCGCTGGTCGAGGAACTGAATGCGCTGCTTGAACACTCGGAGCGTCAGGCCGAGGAAGCGCGGCGGCACGCAGGCAATCTCGCACATGCGCTCAAGACCCCGCTCACCGTGCTGACCAATGCTGCAACCGCCCGCGCGCCCGATCTGGGCGATGCCGTGATGCGCGAAACGCGGACGATGCAGCGCCATGTCGACCACCATCTCGCCCGGGCCCGCGCTGTGGGCCGCCGTGCGGTCGGGCATGCGCGCACCAATGTCATGGCCAGCGCCGAAGCGGTGCGGCGCGCGGTCGAGCGGCTTTACCCTCACGGACGGCTGGATATTGCCGGGAGCAAGACTGCGACTGTCGCGCTCGAACGGCAGGATCTCGACGAACTGCTGGGCAATCTCATCGAAAATGCCGCCAAATATGGCGGTGGCAGTGTCTTCGTGACGATCGATCCTGAGGACGGCGACACGCCGCGTGATCCTGCGCAGTGCCTGATCTGGGTCGAGGATGACGGTGCGGGTATTCCCGACGCCGAGCGTATCCGTATCTTTGACCGCGGCGTCAGGCTCGATACCGACAAGCCCGGTACGGGACTTGGCCTGGCGATCGTTCGGGACGTTGCGGAAATCTACGGCGGCAGCGTGAGACTGGGGTCGAGCGAGGATCTGGGCGGACTGCTGGTCGAATTACGTCTGCCCCGCGCCGATTGACGACGTTTGCGATGCGCACCGCGAAGGGTTTTTCCATGGCGCGCGTTTTCAGGCCAAGGGTGCAGGGCAACACCCGTTCGAACGAGGCCATTTGCGAACCAGCATGACCGCCAGCGGCAAGCCTTTCCCGTCAGCGCAACCCAGCATCGTGTCCTGCGAGGATACGGCGCTGGCGGCGCGGCTGGCTGCGCGCGATCCGGCAGCACTGCGTGCCGTGATCGAGCGCCACGCTGCCGCGCTCCACCGCATCGCCTTTCGCATGACCGGCGATGCCCACGAAGCGGAGGATATTGTGCAGGAAGCCGTGTTGCGATTGTGGGACCAGGCACCGAAGCTGGTGGCGCGCCATCCGGTCAGTGGTCAGGCTGCGGGCGCGTTGCGGCTGGGTGGCTGGCTCCAGCGGGTGGTCACAAACCTTGCCATCGACCGCCTTCGCCGCGCCCGGCGTCTGTCGGGCGGCGAGGTGCCCGATGCCGAGGACGAGGCACCGCTGGCCGATGCAATGATAGAGGCGGGCGAGCGTGATGGCATCGCCCGCGCGCTGATCGCTGCACTGCCGGAACGGCAGCGTGCGGCAATCGTCCTGACCTATTACGAGGAATTGCCGAATGCCGAGGCGGCGGCGGCGATGGAATTGAACATCAAGGCGTTCGAATCCCTGTTGCACCGCGCCCGCGCGGCTTTGCGTCAGGCCTTTGCCGCACAAGGAGGTGCGCCATGAGCGTGAACAAACAGGATCAGGGTGCACCGATCCTGCCCGGCAGCTCGCTCGCCCGCGCGCTTGACGATTTTGCCGTGCCGGGCCTTAGCGCCGGGTTCGCCGACCGCGTGCTCGCAGCTGCCGAGGCGCGTCCTGCACCCCTTCCGGAGCTGCGCCGGGCCAGCGGCGGCCGCAGCTGGCGGATGGGGCGCCGCATTGTGATCGGCGTAGCCAGCTTTGGTGCTTTGGCGACGGCGGCGGCGGCAACGGGCTTGCTCCAGCGTCTCGATCTTGCCGTGCCCTCGGCCGGCACGGTGTGGGCCAGTATTGCTGGCCCGGCCGCCGCCGCTCCGGCCCCTGCTCCGCCCGCATCCCGCCCGGTGACCGACATTCCGGCGACGCCATCCATGGTTGAAATCGTCGGCCCGATCGACACACCGGAAGAACTTGGCGAGGCATTCCGCCGCATCGACGAGGTGCGCGCAGGGCGGCGCGAGGAGCGTCGCCGGATGATTGATCAGCGGATTGAGGATGCTATCGAGCGCCGCCGCGCCGCTGGCCTGCCCGATCCGTCTCCCGAGGAAGAGGAACGGTTCCGCCAGAGGGTTGAGGCGGCGCAGACGCGCCGTCAGCAAGTGATCGACGAGCAGGTCAAGGTCCGGCGCGAGCAAATGCAGCGCAAGGTCGAAAGCGGTGAGGCGCTGACCCGTGAGGAGATCCTGCGTCCTTTGCGCGAGGACCAGCGCGCCTTGCAACGCAGCGAGCGGATCGAAAAGCTGCGGCAGATGTCGCCAGAGCAACGGCGCGAGGCTTTACGCCTTCTTCCTCCCGCAGAGCGCCGTGCTCTGATCGAGCAATACCGCGCCCAGCGCGCCGCAGCCGAAGCGGCACCAACGCCGGCCCCGGCAGAGCCGCCCGAGCCTGCAACGCAGACCCCTTCGACGGAGTGACAAGGCAAGGCTGATTCCAGTCCCCCGGCGCGAGTCCTGGCGTGATTGCGGTCCGGGTTAAGCCGCGGTTCACGGCGTGCAAGCGATTGAAACGCAACCCCGGCCAGGAGAGTTGCGGCATGAGCGCAGCAAAATGCAGCATGTTTCTTGCAGTGCTTGTGCTGACTGGCTGTGCCTCGGCGGGCTCGCACGAAGGGCAGCGCACCGTCTTCAACAATCCGTTGGCCGTTCCAGTGATCGACCGCACTGGAGTCGGACCGCAATGCGAGCGGGCGCGCGGGCAGGATGCGACCTGTCTCGGCGTGCCGTTGACCCGCAAGGGGAGGGGCAACAGCATCGCCATGCCGGAATCGATCGGTCTCACTCGCAACCAGCGGCGCATCCTGCGCGAGCGGGCGGAACTGCTGCGTACGGTCAGGCAGCAGCCCCAAGTCGTGACCCCGCCGCCGCCGCCTCCGCCGCCCCGCATCGCAGAAGCTACCGGCGAGGCAGATGCCGAAACGCCTTGACCCGTGTCAGCCAGCTTGCGCGCGTTCGTGGTGGCGGATCACCTCGTCGATGATGAAGCGCAGGAACTTCTCCGAGAACTCGGGATCGAGATCGGCGTCCTCCGACAGCTTCCGCAGCCGCGCGATCTGGCGCGCCTCGCGGTCGGGATCGGCAGGCGGCAAGGTCGCCTTGGCCTTGTATTCGCCGACCGCCTGAGTGATCCGGAACCGTTCGGCAAGGATATGAATCAGCGCTGCATCGATATTGTCGATGCTCTTGCGAAAAGCGGCGAGCACCGGATCGGGTGCGCTGGCGGGTTGCGGATCTTGCGGCATCGAGCGCAAAACTAGCAGCAAATCTGCGCTTGCCAAGCACGCTGGGGCCGCCCTAGAGCCGCACAAGCATGAGCGCCGACATTATTCCCTTGCCGCGCAAGCAGCCGACACTCGATCCGATGCTGTCGCTCACGGCTTCAGGCATGAACTCCGTCAACGCCGTCATTCTCGAGCGGATGCAAAGCGAGATCCCGCTGATCCCGCGCTTGGCGGGCCACCTGATTTCAGGGGGAGGCAAGCGGCTGCGCCCGATGCTGACCCTCGCGGGTGCGGAGCTGGTCGGCTACAAGGGCACGCGCCACCACAAGCTGGCCGCCGCGGTCGAGTTCATCCACACCGCCACCCTGCTGCACGATGATGTCGTCGACGGCAGCGAACTCAGGCGCGGGAAGGCTGCGGCCAACATCATCTTCGGCAACCCGGCAACCG